>URUF01000012.1 GCA_900550955.1 uncultured Eubacteriales bacterium
GTAAGGAAACCTTGCTGCGCAAGGCTTCCGGCCCCACCGCGCATGTCGCTGGGGCTGGATTACACTTGGAGGGCTGCGGCCCTCCAAGCCTCCCATGGAGTTTTTCGACAGGCTTGTTACCGCGCGGACCCTTTGGAAATGACGGAAGTTGTGGTATACTATGGATGGAAATCAAAAAAGCGGAGGAGTTGCAATGGCTATATACGAAACCTTTCAATCCGTAACGGGACAGGAGCTGGAAAAGGCGCTATGGCCCGTAGAGAAGCCCAAGGCCGTGGTGCAGCTGGTGCACGGCATGGCCGAGCACATCAGCCGGTATGATGAAACCGCGCAAAGGCTGAACGCGGCGGGCTATGCCGTAGCCGGGCATACGCATTTGGGCCACGGAAAGCACGCCAAAACCCAGGGCTACTTTGCGGAGGCAAACGGCTGGGACGCGCTGATTGACGACACGCACACCCTGCGCGAACAGCTGGATGAGGCCTACCCCGGCGTGCCGCATTTTCTGCTGGGGCACAGCATGGGCAGCTTTGTGGTGCGCACCTATTGCCTGAAATATGAAAAAGGCCTGAAAGGCGTAATCCTGAGCGGTACCGGCCACTTTGAGAAGCCCATTCTTACGGTGGCGGGCGCTGTGGCGGGGCTGCAATGCGCCCTGGGCATGGCGCAAAAGCCCAGCCATCTGGTGGAGTGGCTCAGCTCCGCGGGAAACAACAAGGGCTATGAAAACCCGCAGACCAAGTTTGACTGGCTTAGCCGCGACGGCGAGCAGGTGGCTGCCTATATGGCCGATCCCCACTGCAGCTTTACCTTTACCGCCAGCGCGTACCGCGATATGTTCAGCGGCCTTAAGCGCCTGTATCCCGAAAAGCTGGGCGCGATGGAAAAGGATATTCCCATATACCTGTTTGCGGGCGATATGGACCCGGTGGGCAGCCATGGCGCGGGCGTGCGCAAGGTGGCCGAGGAGCTGCGCGACGCAGGCGTAAAGGACGTGACCGTTAAGCTGTACAAGGACGGGCGGCATGAAATGTTCAACGAGCTGAACAAGGAGGAAGTGCGCGCGGACCTGATTGCATGGCTGGACAGCAAGCTGTAAAAAACAATTTTGTTAAAATTTAATTTCCGAATTGTTAAACGTTTCGTGGTGTGTTACAATATTCGCATCACGAGGCGTTTTTTTGCGTAGAAATGCCGGAAGGATGGGCAGAGATGACCGGGAACGAGATTCGCGATAGGCTTTCGGCGGTGAAGTGCTTTATGCTGGATATGGACGGCACCTTCTATTTGGGAAACCGGCTGCTGGAGGGCTCGTTGGATTTTTTAAAGGCGCTTGAACGCACGGGGCGCAAAGCCATGTTCGTAACCAACAATTCCAGCAAATCGGCGGATGTGTATGTGCAAAAGCTTAAGCGCATGGGCGTGGAGGAGCCGTTTTTGAATGTGCTTACCTCCGGCCAGGCGGCGGGGCGGTATTGCCTGCGGGAGTTTGCGGGCAAGCGCGCCTTCCTGCTTGGCAACGATATGCTGAAGGGGGAGCTTGAGCGCATGGGCGTGGCGATTGATAACGAAAACCCAGACTATGCGCTCATCGGCTACGATACCACGCTGGATTATGAAAAGATGACCCGGGTGTGCGACCTGGTGCGCGCGGGGCTGCCCTACATCGCCACGCATCCGGATTTCAACTGCCCCACGGAAACGGGCTTCGCGCCGGATATAGGGGCCATTATCGCCTTTATTGAGGCCAGCGCGGGCCGCAGGCCGGATGTGATTCTGGGCAAGCCCTACGCGGGCATTGTGGAGGAGGCGCTGCGCATCACCGGGCTTCAAAAGCGGGAGCTGGCCATGGTGGGCGACCGCTTGTACACAGATATCGCCACGGGCCGCAACTTTGGCATTTTGAGCATTCTGGTGCTCACCGGCGAGGCCAAGGTGGAGGACATCGCCAAAACCGGCGTAGAGCCGGACCTGATCTTTGAACGCCTGAGCGCCATGAACCAGTACCTGTAACAGACGGAGGATAACGCAATGAAACGATTGATGGCATTGCTGATGGCGGCGCTTGCCCTGTACCCCGTGGGCGCGGGCCTTTTTGCCGCGCGTGCGGATTGGGTTGCCGCCGCGGCGGAGGCGCAGGGCGAGAACGCTGCGGGCACGCAGGAGCCTGAACCTGCGGCGGCTGCCCCGACCCTGAAATACGGCGACCAGGGCGACGAGGTGGCCCGTTTGCAGGAGCGGCTGAGCGAGCTGGGCTACTACTCCGGCCGCATCAGCGGCAACTTTTTGGAAGGCACGCAAAACGGCGTAAAGCGTTTTCAAACGGATTATGAGCTGGAGGTTACAGGCGAGCTGGACGCCCAAAGCGCCGCCGCGCTGGAGAGCGCCAAGTACCGCGCGCTGCGCTATGGCGACGACGGCGACGATGTAAAGCGCTTGCAGCAGTATTTGAAGGAGCTAAACTACCTGGAAGCGCGGGCCACAGGGAAATACCGGGCCGCCACCCAGGCTGCCGTAAAGGCGTTTCAGGAGGCCGTTGGCTTAGAGGCAACCGGCGAGGCGGATTTGGATACGCAGCGCGAGCTGTTCAGCGGCCAGCACCTGGCCAAGGGCGCGCAGCCCACGCCCACGCCCGCTCCCGACGCCGACCTGGGCGATATCAACGACGTGGTGATCGCGGGCGACGGCGAAAGCACCGCCGATAGCGTTGGCGCGAGCGAATACACCAAGAAGCTCTCGCGCGGGGCCAAGGGCACGGAGGTCAAGGAGGTGCAGACCCGCCTGACGGAGCTGGGCTTCTTTGACGGCCCTATCAGCGGCAATTACATGAACCAGACCGTGGCCGCAGTGAAGGCGTTTCAAACCCACAACGGCCTTAGCCCCGACGGCATTACCGGCAAGGAAACCTGGGATATGATGTTTAACAGCGCGGACGTGGTAAACGCCAGCGCCACGCCGCGCCCCACGCCTGTGCCCACGCCCGTGGCCTATGCCATTACCGTGGACGTGCGCAACCAGGTAACCATTGTGTACGGGCGCGACGAGCAGGGCGAGTTCACCGTGCCGGTCAAGCGCATGGTGTGCTCCACCGGCCTTAAGGCCACGCCCAGCGACGTGGGAGAGTGGACGCTTAACGGCCGCAAGGCGCGCTGGTGCTATTTCTCCAAATGGGGCAGCCATGCCCAGTACTGGACGCGCATCAACGCCAACATCGCTTTCCACAGCGTAATCTACAACCGCGTGGATTACAACGCCATGAGCACCAAGAGCTATAACAAGCTGGGCCAGCGCGCATCGCACGGCTGTATCCGCCTTTTGGTGAGCGACGCAAAATGGATTTACGATAACGTTGGCGAGGGCGTGGTGGTAACCATCACCGAGGATTTGCCGGACGACGAGGAGCTGCGCAAGGCCGTGGCCGCCCCGCCGCTCAACAGCTCCAAAACCGGCCCCGTGAGCACGCCGGAGCCCACGCCCGAGCCCGTATATACAAGCGGCACAGCGCCGTCCGAACCATTGCGCAAGCTGAAAAAGGGTTCCCAGGGCGAGGATGTGTACTACGTGCAAGCCAGGCTCAAGGAGCTGGGCTATTATACCGGCACCGTGACCGGCGGCTATTACAGCGGCACCGTCAAGGCCGTGAAGGCGTACCAGAAGGACAACGGCATCTATCCTTCCGGCGAGGCAACGGTGGAAACGCAGGAAAGCCTGTTTGCCGAGGCGCTGGCCCAAAGCGCGCCCACGCCGGAGCCGACGCCCGAGGCTACGCCGGATCCCACGCCAAGCCCAACGGCCGGGGCTGCGCCGGAACCAACGCCTGGCCCAACGGCCGGGGCTGCGCCTGAGGCGTAAGGGTTTCTTAAGCCTATCCGCAGGGCGGGAGGCGGCCATGTCTTGCATTCCTGTAAAGCAGCGGTTTTTTCCCGCTGCTTTTTTTATCTGCTTTTGATATCCCGGGCTTGCGCACCGTCATGATAGATGTCATTGCAATGGCGGCACACGATAGGAAGGTGGGCGACACCATGGACGAACACGCGTTTGAGGCTGCGGTGCTACGGCTGGAAAAAAAGCTGTACCATACGGCCCTTGGCATTTTGTGGAATGATGCGGACGCTGCGGACGCTTTACAGGAAACGGTTTTTCGCGCCTGGCGGCATTTGCCGTCCCTTCGGGAGGAGGCGCGGTTTGACGCATGGATGATGCGCATCCTCATCAACGAATGCCGCAACATCCAGCGGCGCAGCCAGCGCCGCATGCTGCCCCTGGATGAGGCGGCGGCTGTGCAGGCGCCTGTGGAGGACGGTTTTTTGCGCGAAGCGCTGCGCGGGCTGCCGGAGAAATACCGCTTGCCGCTGATTCTACATCATGTGGACGGGTATGGCATTGCCGAGATCGCGTCCACGCTGCGCCTTCCGCAAACCACGGTTCGCGGAAGGCTGCATGTGGGACGCGGAAAGCTAAAGGCGCTTTTGGAGGAGGCGGAATGATGAAACTGGATTTGGAAAAAGCCTTTCCCAGCGAAGTATCCCCCATGGTGCACGCCCGCGTAACGGACGCATTGCGGGAGGTAGAAAGCATGGATATGAAAAGAGCGCGGCCGGCTGCGGGACTGGCGCTGGCAATCCTTTTGACGCTGGCGGTGCTGGGCGGCGCGGCGGCGCTGGTGGGCAGCGGCGTATTGGACTTTGTATTTGGCAGGGAAACGCCTACGCAACGGCAGGTAGAGATGGTGCAGCCGGTAGACGCAACGCACGAGGGCGAGGATGTAGGGGTTTCCGTTACGGACGCCTTGTTTGACGGCGAAAGCCTGAGCCTTGGCGTAACCTTCCGCCTCAAGGCGGGCGGAAAGCCTGTGTTTGCGCTGATTAACCACCTTACGCTAAACGGCGCGCCGCTGCTGCGCGAAACGGGCACCATTGAAAAGATGTGGCTGTGCGACCCCTTCGCCCCGGGGGCGGGCGATGTGGTACGCGGGCTAACGGCCAGGTTTGATGATGGCGACGCGGCGCTTAGGGAGGGCAACGAGCGTGCCCGCAGCCTGTGCCTAGAAACCGGCAAGGCCGAGGTGAGCCTGGGCCTGACGCTTTTGTGCCCCAAGGATGAGGCGGTTGGCGTTGGAACGGATTTGCCCTATGGGGAGTTGCAGCAGCAGGTAACCGAGCTGAACCGCCAGGGAAAAACGCCCGTATGGGACGACGAGGGAAACCTGATTCCCACCTGCAACCTGGATTGGATTGAAGCGGAAGATGCGCAAAGCATCAGTGAAACGGAAGGATATACGCGCTTTGCGGCCATGGAGGTGCTGGACGCGTTCACCCTGAACTTTGCATTGGACGCCACAGCGGGCAAAACCGGCGACCGGCAGGACTTTACCGCCAGGCAGAGCGTGATTTGCGACGGCCGCAGCACCATCACCTTTGAAAAGGTGCTTTTGACGGAGATGGGATTGTCCATACGCCTATCCATCCTGCCCGAGCCGCCGTTCACCACGGCGGAGGATGTGCGCGACCTCTATTCCTTCTTTGCCTTCTATACGCTGGACCGGCAGCCGCTTTCGTTCCAGGATACTTTTTTGGAGGGAGGCAGCGGCCTGGAGGAGCTGCCGGACGGCACGCTGCGGCAGGTGGTGGAATACGATTTGCCCGCGCTGACCGAAACGCCGGAGGCTTTCCTGATGGTGCCCTATGACTTTGAGGCTGGCCCGGAAAATCCAAGATGGGACGACGCGATTGTGGTAAGGCTTGAGCAGAAAAGATAGAAAATGGGTAGCCTCCAGCACCGGATTTGAAAAAAAGGGTATGCACCTAATGGCAGTAGCCCATAAGGAAGCATTACAAAAACTATGAATAAAGTCAGGTAAACGGAAAAATAGAAAACTCTATGTGATTGAAAAATCTTTCGCATAGAGTTTTTGTTTATTCAAACGTCTATCATGGTATTTGGATATTAATCCTTGTTCTTTAAAAACAAAAATCGTTCCTAATAAATAATAAATTGTTCTCATTTTATTAAATTTCGTTCTTTACATTTCGCATTCGTTCCAGTATAATAATAAAGGAGGTGCGAAATGAAATATTCAATTGAAATAGGAAAAATCATAGAGGGCTCATTAAAACATGATCAAACCAAAGTTATTAACTATACAAACCAATTGATTTCTAAACTTGAAACAGATGGTGAAACACGAGCAGTCGCTAAATTCAAAAAATTATTGTCGGCACAAACAGAAATGTCTTTGACTGCCATGGGAAATAACGCAAAGAGTTTATCGATTCCTGTTGATACAGAATCCAGAACTACGCTTGCTGATATTATTTATCCAGATGAGAATAATATCGAGGTGATATTATCCAAAAGAAATGCTGATAAATTGGACTCATTTATTTTAAGCTATAAAAATGCCGACAAACTAAATGACTTAGGTATAGGGGTATCTAATACGTTGTTGCTATATGGTCCACCTGGATGCGGAAAAACAAAATGTGCTTATTTAATTGCAAAACAACTAAATCTACCACTGGTTATTGCTCGACTTGATAGCCTTATCTCATCTTACCTAGGCACAACGGCCAAAAATATTCGTAATTTATTCGAATTTGCTCAAAAAATCCCATGTGTTCTGTTTTTAGATGAATTTGATGCAATAGCAAAGGCGAGAGACGATAATAATGAATTAGGTGAGCTGAAACGTGTGGTTAATAGTTTATTACAAAATGTGGATTCCATGAGTAAAGATAGTTTGCTTTTAGCCGCAACAAATCATCAACAACTATTAGATTCTGCAGTATGGAGAAGATTTGATTATAAGTTAGAAATTGAGTTACCTGATAAAGAAGCAATCAGTAAACTAATATATTTGTTTACCGGTCACATGGGAACTCTTAGCGAAAAAGATGTTACTGAACTTTCAACATTATTTTATGGACTGAGTGGTGCAGAAATTGAGGAGCTGATTACAAAATCAATAAGAAATGCTGTTATTCACAACCACTTTTTTGATAAAAAAAATATCTATGAGGAATATTTTATTCTTCAAAATATATTACCTCAAAATTGTAACGACACTCGAAAACTACTTCAAATCAAAGCAAAATATTTAAGGAAATGTAACGAGAAAATATTCAGCCTACAAGTTATTGCTGACGTTTTAGGAAGTTCCAAAACAACTATACAAAAAATTATAAAGGAGGCCGATATACATGAGTAAAAACAATCTACCAATAAAAATAATTCTTCAAAAGACAGACGATATCTTTAGTAATCCCGGTGGTGGAAAAACCAAATTTTTCAGTGAGGTAACACCACAATTACAAATAGACATTTCTAATAAATTTGAATCTTTATTGGAATATTATAATGATGTTTTTGAAGAAAATGAAAATATTCCCGCTATCGGTAAGGTGATAGTTAAGCCTGAAGCAATTGCCAAGTCACATAAACCGGATGATTTATGTAGAAACTGTCCTATTATAGGAACTGAAGATTTAAATGAAATCTATATTAAGGTGAAGAAAAAATCTATACAAGAAACGGTTAAATTGGTTATGAATCCACCGTCAATAAAGTTTAAAGCCAATATGACCGCAGTTTCAGATACGGAAGAAACTGAAAACTACACCTGGTTCCCCAGACTACATTAAAAGTGTTATTGGCGTTGGTTACAAATTTGAAGTATTGTCATAAAGACCATGAGGCAATTTTTATTTGTCTTATGGTCTTTATTAGATATGGTAGGTGGTGAAGGAACATTAGGGAGACTTTACAGCTTGTGCTGCAAGGGAAAATTATCCGAACATTTCTTTCAAAAATGCCTCTGTCGCTGGCTTTCTATGATGTATTCGGGATAATCATCGGTTATAAATTTGAATATCTGTCTGCTCCATAAAATCCGTCGTAGGAACAACTGCGGCGGATTTTTTTGCAAATTTTTATTCAGACGGCAACTTTCCCCTAAAAAATGTACAGATATATGAGGGGATTATTTTATAACAACTTACTGACAGATACAGAAAAACCGGCGTGACCTCTGCCACGCCGGTTTTACCGGGATTTTAGTTTACTTCCTTATGGGCCTCCGGCTAAAGTGCATACCCTTTTAAAATGGCTTATTCCATGGAGGCGCTTTACCATTCTGCCCGCCGAATGGCGCTCATTAACGCACAGCACTTTTCCTGAGGCGCATGAAACAGCATGATCTGCCTCGTGCCGAGCACACGGCTGACTTCCAGCACGTCCGCATAGTCCAGATGAACCTTAATGATGCTTCGGAACGTCTGAAGCATCACGCGGTTTTTCTCCCTCCACGCGGAATCCGTCAACAATGCCGCCGGAGTTCCCGGCGCAGCGTAGCCGGAGATAACAACGCCATTCGCCTCATCTTTCGCAAAGCGCTGTAAATAATAGTGCGCTTCAGCGGTGGTCAGCATGCCGTCTGTCGTCAGGTAAATCCCGTAGGGTGCATCGCAGGAACGTTCGCGTTGGTTTTGCGTTCGTACGCAGCGTACATGCTCAAGGCTGGTGCTGGGCAAGTCCCTGCGAATCCACACGGATTGCGTTAACAGGTTCTGGAGGCTTTCCAAAATGCTTTCTTCCGCCCAGATGGGAATGTGACGGAAACAGCGGGCCAAATGCAGCAGCATATCGCATCCCCGGCCCTGGGAAGGAACCGGTAAAAGCAGATGGCCGTTCTGCGCGACGATCGTTTCAGCGATACGCTGCAGCGTGCGGTATTGCTCGGCCTGTTTCAACGTACCGGCGGCATAAGCGCTGTTGAGCACCGCCGCCTGACACCGGGGCGGCATGTCCACCGTCAGGGTTGCGGAGCACAAGCACATATCGCCCGAGTAAAACAGCGGCCACGGTTCCCGCGTATCCCAGCCAATGGCATACCAAAAGCTTCCAACCGTATGCCCGCTTCGGCCGGCCAGTATGCAAAACGCTCCCAGCGTGTTTTGACCATGCTGCAGTGCGGAAAAGCGCACGGCCTGTACGTGCGCGTCCTCATAGGGCAGGGCAACGCCATGTTCCCGGCAGTACTTCATCCACTTGCGCATCATGGCGGGGGCGGCATGAATGGTTTCCTCAGAAGCATATACGCAGCCGGTATATCCCATGGCATACAGCAGGGGAAGGGCGGCGCAATGATCCTCGTGGCAATGGGTGAGGAGCACCATGTCCAGGGAGGCGGCAATGCGCGGAGTCAACGCGGGATAGATTTCCGAAGGATTGCCTAGCTCTCGCTTGACGCCGCAGTCCAAAAGAAGATTGCCCCGATCTGATGTAAAAAGGAAGCAGTTTCTTCCGTTCTCGCCGCACCCGCCCAGGGATATAACAGCGCCTCCATTCAATGCGAGGGATGGCTGCACAGCTTCCATACGCGTTCCACCTTCTTTGAGCTATTATTCCAATTGGTTATAAGCATGAATTCCTTTTTATATTATACAACTTATTTGTTTTATTTCTTATTCTTTTATGCTATGATCTCATTACGATATAGAATGAATACTGGAAGGGGGCGGCGGTATGGATACCGAAAAAATAAAGAGCTTGTGCGCCGTAGTGGAAACAGGCAGCATGTCGGAGGCGGCGCGCGGTTTGTACTGCTCACAGCCTGCCGTTTCTAAGCACATTGCCGCGTTGGAGGATGAATTTCAATGCCGTATTTTCATCCGCGAAGGCAAGCGGCTGATTTTGACAGAAGGTGGGAAAAGGATTTACGCCTTTTGCACGCGCTATCGCGAGGATTACCAACAGCTGCAAAACGCGCTGTACCACTTGCGCTTGCGGGAAAACCACTGTATCGCGTTTGGCGCCACAAATTTTATAGGCACCTATCTGGTGCCGCAGGCGCTGGCCGCATACAAGGAAACGTATCCGGACCGGCAGATCGTCTTTACGATTGATTTTTGGTCCAATCTGCTTGCCCTGCTCATGCGCGGTGAAATCGCCTTTGCGCTGGCGCCTCAAACGGACGAGCTGCTTGCCAGGGAGGAATTGGAGCGCTTTGCGGTTGCGGAGGATCCCATGTGTCTGGCGCTTCCCGCCGGGCATGCGCTCGCAAGAAGGAAAGCGATTTGCGCGGCGCAGCTGCTGCGTATTCCCCTTCTTGTGCCCCAGGAAACGTCCGCCGCCAGGCGCTTTGTAATGGAACGGTTCGCAGCCCTTGGTTTGACGCCGCATAACCTGATTGACCTGGGAACGACGCAGGCGGTCAAGCAGGGCGTGGTGAACGGCCTGGGCGTGGGCATACTATCGCGCCGGTCGGTACGGATGGAGGAGCAGGCCGGAAAGCTGATTTGCCGCCCGGTTGAAGACCTGCATCTAATCCGAACGTTGTATGTTATTAAAAGAAAGACCAGGCCCCTCCTTGAGGAGGAGCAGGCTTGGGTGGATATGCTGCGCCGCGTGTCCGCTCAAAGCTTAATATAAAGGAATAAAAGGAGCAAAAGGATGAACGCAAGGCTTTATGGAGGCGCCGCACTGGCTGAAGCGGTCAAGGCCGCTTACAAAAAAGGCGAAACGGATTATTTTCTCAATCCCATGGTGCTTGTGGACGCGGCAGGAAAGCCCGTTGGTACGGTGCAGGATGGCGACTCCGTCGTATTTTGCTGCCGTAGGGGCGAGCGTGAAATTGAACTGACAGATATGTTTGTAGACCCCGGCTTTTCCAAGGTGGAGCGCGCCTATCTGCCGCATTTGGATTTTTCTATCCTAACGCTTTATCACGACAAATTTAAGACCCTGCCCGTGGCCTTTGCGCCCGCCAGGGTGGAAGCGTCGCTTGCCCAGGCGATTAGCGAAAGCGGGAAAACGCAGCTGCATTGCGCGGAATCTGAAAAGTTTGCGCATGTGACCTTCTTTTTCAACGGCGGCCGCAACGAACCGTTCGCCAATGAAACGGATGTATGCGTGCCCTCGCCCAAAGGCGTCGCGTTTGACACGGTTCCCGCGCTTAGCCTGCATGAGGTGGTAAAGCAGACGGCCGCAAAGCTGGGCACGGTGGATTTTGCCGTGGTCAACTTTGCAAATGGCGATGTGATTGGCCATACCTCCAATGCGCGCGCAAAGCTGGAAGCGGCGCGCGCCGTCAGCGCAGAGCTGGAAACGCTGGTGGCGGACGCGGTGTCCAAAGACTATGTGGTAATGATTACGGCAGATCACGGCAATATTGAAACCTTGTACGGCAAAAACGGGCAGCCGCATGTGGCGCATACCACAAACCAGGTTCCCTTCCTTGTGATGGATCCCCAAAGCAAATCCTCCGTGCGGCCCTACGACGGCGTACTGGGCGATGCGGCGCCTACTGTGCTGCAAGCGATGGGTATCGCCCAGCCTGCGCAGATGAGCGGCTCTACCCTCACGCCCAGCCATGCGTACGGGGAGAACCGGCGTGTGCTGCTGGTAATCCTGGACGGCTGGGGCCTTGGTACCCGGGACGAAAACGACGCGATCTTTCTCGCCGATACGCCGTATTGGGATAAGCTGCTACGCAACCAGCCCTATGCCCGGCTGGACGCGTCCGCAGAGGCCGTAGGGCTGTGCGCGGGGAAGCCGGGGAACTCCGAGGCGGGACATATGAACCTTGGCGCGGGACGCATTGTTCCCCAGGACGATATGCGCTTGGAAAGTGCGATGGCGGACGGGACATTTGCGCACAATCCCGTGTTTGGTAAGCAGGCGGAACGATGCGTTGAAAGCGGCAGGGCGCTGCACCTGCTGTCGTATTTGACGCATGCTTCCTCGCACGGCTCTATCGACTATCCGCTTGCCCTGGTGCGCATGGCCAAGGAAAAGAGCCTGGAGAAAATTTACCTTCACATTATCTTTGACGGGCGCAGCACTGAACCCGGCAGCGCGCCAAAGCTGCTGCTGGAACTGGATGAAGAACTGGCGCGCATTGGCGCGGGTAAGGTGGTAGGCGGCGTGGGCCGCGGGCTAGCCCTGGATCGCGACGGGAATTATGATAAGGTGAAAAAGGCCTATGACGCGATGGTTCTTGGCGCAGGTACGCCCTATATGGAGGGCTGACCGTCCTGCGCGCCACGGCGCGATTGAAGCCGGTATTGCTTGGGCGTCATCCCGGTGGCGTTTTTAAACTGTACAAAAAAGTACTGGATATTTTCCACGCCGATTAGCGGGCCAAAATCCTTGATTTTTACATCCGTTTCCGCTAAAAGCCGCTTGGCTTCTTCCATGCGCAGGGTAGTGATGTATTCTGCCACGGACATACCGTGCGCCTGACGGAACAGCCTTCCCAAATACGCCGGCGACATGGAGAAATGATCCGCCAGCGTTTGAAGGTTCAGCCCGGGATCGGTGTAGCTATCGCGTATCATGCGCAGTACTTCGTTTAACAGCTGCCCCTGTCGGTTTCGGCGGTCCTGACGGATTTTTTCGGTGATGGGTTCAAAGCGGGCAAAGAAATACCGGTCAATTTCCGAGAGCCGCTCCGTGCGCGCAAGCTGGCTGACGAACTCCTTCCTTGACTCCTTATAAGGAGGCAGCGTTTCCGGGAACATTTCATAATATAACTTCAAAACGGAACGTGCCAGATGCGTTAGAGAAAACTCAACGCTCTGGTATGTTTTTCCTTTGAGAAGCGATAGGAAGGTTAGATACGTTTCCTTTACGGCCTCATCGTTGCCTAGGCGTAGCGCCTCGATAATCCGCTCGCTTTGCTGTTCCGCCAGAACGGTCGAGGATTCCAATGCAGGCATGCCGGCAATCACGCGCACAGATTGCCCTTCATGCAGGAAACGCAGCTGGTAAGCCTCCAAAAGCCGCTCATAGCTGGGGGCCAGCTCATTCCAACCGGTTACCGCCTGGTCAATGATCACATACCAGCGCGGATAGGCGGCTACCATTTCGCGGCACAGCGCAAGAATTGCCTGCGTATCTGCGGGCTGCATCAGCAGAACCGTGTGATCGCCTGGTACGGAAACGGCCTCGCTGTGGGGAAAGCGGGGACGAACGAAGTCCATAAGGTGTTCCAGCCGGTTTGTGCTCACAAAGATCGGTACCAGGGGTTCGCCGTCCCGGATGGACATGTCGTATTCCTCGGCAATCATGCCGGTTGCGTTTTCCTGGCCAAGCATAAGGCCCGAAAGCACGGAGTCGCGCAGCATGCGCAGCAGCGCGTCGTTGATGCGGGTGGAGTCGGCAGAGCGGGATATAAGCGCGTTTAGCTGCTCAACGGGGTTTTTCTTGCGGTCGGGCGCGGTTTCAATGCCCGAGAGCGAGGTGCGTATATAGTGGAACGGCATCCACAGGCGCACGGCAATTAGCACCGTGCCAATGATCAGAGCAATAAAAGCCAGCACAACCAGCAAATAGACGCTGCTTTGCATTTGCGTTAGGCCGGTGAGGTATTTTTCGTAGGGAAGCAGGCGCACATAAAACCAATCGCGGTTTTCCATGCTGGTAAAAAAGCATAGCTTCTGACTGCCGCCGGCTCCCTTCCAAACGAAATCCCCCTTTTGCTCCCCGCGCAGGAGCCTGTCGCTGAGCTTTTCCACAAGGGGGAAGTCATTCTCATCAAAACCGGCGGAAACGGCGACAAGCTCTCCCCGAGAGTCAATGATGATAGCCGCTTCATCCAGCTTTTTGCCGAAATAGAGCTCGGAAAACCATTGGTTGCTGATGTTGAGCATCAGCACATTATCGGACGGCTCGCCGTTGCTGGTCAAATCAAACAGGAGGAGCGAAAACATGTCCTGGTTGGCGCTGCTAGAGGATGCGGCGGAATGGCGGCGTATGGGCTGAAGCCGTTGATCTGCCGTTCTGCTACGTATCATTTCCACGGCGGCCTGGTCGCGGAAAAGGGGGGCATAGTCGCTTACGGCGCCGGTGGAGAGGGTGCTGTACACATAGTCCTGCTTGCCGTTATAAACATAGATGGAGTCAATGACGGAGCTGGAGGCGGTGAAATCGTTCAAAGCGCGGATACCGTCAATCATATCGGCGTTGGACAGGCTATCATAGGTACGCAGCTTTTTCACGCTATGGATATTAAAAATCTGCGCAGAAAAATTTTGCAGGATTCCTTCCGCCATGGAGGCTGTGCTGTTGACCTGTTTCACAAAGTCGCTGTTAAGAGTGTTGACGGACTGCCACAGCGCGTCCTGAAAACCATAATACATCGCCAGGAACACACCCACAACAGCGATGGAAATACAGGCCAGCAGCAGGTAGAGCTTGCGATAGGAGGCTTTGTTAAACTGCTCGTTCATTTCTACTTGCCCCACCCTAGTTATAATTTCATTGACAGAATACCACAGCTTTTGGACATTTCAAATAGGTCAGAGAAAAAACTTTAAAAATTGAACTTGCCCAAAAACGTTCAATTTTTGCACTTTACAGAATGGAACTTGTGGATTTATGCTGAAAACGACGAAACGGAGCCTTGTAAAAAGAGTTCCGAATTGAAAAATGAAAGAAGGTTTCCGACATGAAGAAGATCCTGGCTCTCGTGCTTGCATGCGCCATGGCGCTGTCCATCACTATGGTTGCCTGCGCTGAAGCGGACCCCGCCAGCTACTCCGGCAATGTGATGATGTACTCCTCCGCTGGCGAGGACATTGTTTTAGCAATCAAGGCAGCCTTTGAAGAAAAGTATCCCAACGTGACGCTGGACTACTACGCCGCTACCTCCGGCAAGTGCGTAACCAAGCTGGCCACTGAAATGCAAGCCAACGCCGTGGCGTGCGACGTGTTTTGGCCCGCGGACTTTTCCACTACCATCTCCATGAAAAACAGCAACCAGCTGCAACGCTATGTATCCAAGTTTGACAGCACCATTGACCCCAAGTTTAAGGATCCAGACGGCTATTTTACCGGCGCCCGCATGCTGGTTTTTGGCTTCACTTATTCCACCATTGCCTGCACGCCCGATGAAATTCCCGCGAACTATGACGAGATTTTGACGGATAACTTCTATAACCAGATCCTCCTGTCCGACCCCACTGGCTCGGCTTCCACCCGCGCGCTTGTGTACGCCTTCGTCAACAACGAAAAATACGGCTGGGAGTACTTTGAAAAGCTTAAGGAGCTTGGCGCGGAGCTGGAATCCTCCTCCGGCGCTGTAAACAACAAGGTCGCTTCCGGCTCCTACAAGCTGGCCTTCGGCCTGGACTATACCACTCGCAACCTGATTGCGGAGGGCTCCCCCGTGGACTTTAAGAACACTACCGATATGATTGCCATGGCGGCCCCCATCTGCATCCCCGTTGGCGCTCCCAACACCGAACTGGCCCAGCTGCTGTACGATTTTATCCTGGATCCCGAAGGTGGCCAGCTAATTTTGACCCAGTTCTACACTACGCCCGTCGCCAGCGGCGTAGCCCTGCCCGAAGGCATGCTGGACGCCGCTTTCATCGCTGAAAACGCCATGCCTATCGACTTTGTGGATTTGTCCAATACCAGCACCGAGCTGCTTGATCGCTTCGACGCGATTTTCAAGAAGTAAGCTTCCATCTTGTCACAGGCAGAAAGAATGTCATATGGCGGGGCTGGCAGGCAGTTGTTACAAACTTGACTGCCGGCCCTTTCCAAAAGCTTCGCTTGCGTACATACCGCCGTATTTGTGCGCTTGCGGAAAGGGGGATCTCACGCTTGGTCAAATATGAAAATATCACCGTGCGCTATGACAGCCATACAGTGGTAGAAAATTTTTCCCTTGAAATCCATAAGGGCGAAATCCTAGGCATCGTAGGCCCTTCGGGCTGCGGGAAAACCACGCTGGTGCGCGCGCTAGGCGGCTTTTTGAACCCTGACCAGGGAGAAATCTACATCAACAATGAACTGGTTTACAGCAAAACCAGGAGGATCAACCGCCCGCCAGAGGCCCGCAAGCTGGGCATCGTATTCCAGGACTACGCCGTATGGCCGCACCTGTCCGTGTGGGACAACGTGATGTATCCGCTGAAAAAGCGGCGCGTTCCCAAGGAAAAGGCGGGCGAAATGGTAAAGCATGCGCTGGAACAGGTGCAGATGAAAGGCTATGAAAAGTATATGCCGGCCCAACTGTCCGGCGGGCAGCAGCAGCGTGTGGCGATTGCGCGGGCGTTGACCTGCTCTAACGAGCTGGTGATTATGGACGAGCCCATCACCAACCTGGACGCGAAGCTGCGCGAAGGCATGCTGGAAGAAATCCGCGCGTTGCAGCAAAGGCTGAACACCACCATCATCTATATCACGCACGACCAGGAGGCGGCCTTGCAGCTTTGCGACCGCGTCGTCATTATGGAGCCGAGCGGCCGCATCAGCCAGATTGGCACGGATGAGGAGATCATTGAGCACCCCGCCAACCGCTTTGTGTTCAGCTTTATTGGCGTAAGCAATTTTATCCCTGTTGCACAAAAGGACGGCAAGTACTATCTGTGGCAGGCGCAGGAAGCGCTCTGCTATGCCAGCCAAATGCCCAAGGGGTATCTGGAGGGAAGGAAAAACGTAATGGGCGTGCGCCCTATGGACATTGTGTTCGACGATGACAGCCCCGTCAAGGGTGTGATTACACAGGCGGTGTTCCTTGGCAGCATGTACAATTTCTTTGTGAGGGTTAATGATATTGAGCTGCGCGTGCAGCGCTCCACGCTGGATTCCCTGGACGGCAGGGAATACCGCGAGGGGGAAACAGTCGGCCTGCGCTTCCTGAACGAGAAGTACTATGAGGCTGAAGAAAGCGAGGCGTCCGCATGAAAATGACGTTTAAGCGCAGCAACAGCGACCTGGCGCGCATGGACGGCAAGAAATTCAGTCTTGACCGGGTCATGACCATCCTGTGCTTCGTTATTATGACGACGGTGGTTATCCTGCCCGTGGTCATGATTATCTACAACACCTTCTGGGACGGTACCAAGCTGGATTTGGAAATGTTCGCCAGAGTTATCCTGCGTGAGGAAAACCTGGAGGCCATGAAGAATACCGTTATCATTGCAATTTTTGCAACGCTGTTCGCTACGGTTGTGGGTGTGTTTTTCGCATGGCTGCTGGGACGTAGCGACATTCCCATGAAGGGGCTGATGCGCTGGCTGTTCTCCATCCCCTTCATGATACCGCCGTTCCTTGCGGCGATGGCGTGGGACATGATGTTTTCTGGCCGAGGAGGGTACATCAACCGCCTACTGATGAGCGTGTTCAACTTACGGGACGCGCCCTTTAACATCAACACGGTGGCGGGCATTATCGTTATCGAGGTCATCTATTATTTCCCGTTTGTGTATATGCAGGTGGTTTCCGCACTGGAGCGCATGGATCCAACGCTGGAAGAATCCGCGCGAATCTCCGGCGCGAAGCAATGGTACGTGATTCGCAAAATTACGCTACCGCTGACGATTCCCGCAATCTCCTCTGGTACCCTGCTGGTGCTGATTACCTCCCTGTCCAACTACGGCATTCCCTCCATGCTGGGCTATTCTAAAAACATCTTTACCCTGCCTACCATGATTGTTGAACGCGTTAACCGCGCAGGCGGCGATTTCCAGGGGATCCGCGAAGCCACGGCGCTGTCCGTCGTGCTGGTGATTGTGGTGTCCATCGCGCTGTTTATACAGCGCAAGCTGCTCAAAGCGGGACGCTATGACATCATCAAGGGAAAATCTATGCGTCCTGCGATGATTAAGCTGCGTGCCGCAAAGTACCCGCTGCTGGTGTTCTCCATCATTTTCCTGGTGCTTGTTGTGCTTACGCCCCTTGTGATCATCCTGCTGGTCAGCTTCCTGCGGGCCTACGGGCTGCCGTTTGCGTGGGAGAACTTCTCCTTTGTGAATTATCGGAAGATACTGGTCGGCAATATCGCCGTTACCGATTCCATCAAGAACAGCTTGTTCCTGGGCTTCAGTTCTGGCCTTATATGCCTGTTCCTTGGCGTTATGCTTTCCTACGTGATCTACAAGGTTAAGCCAAAGGGAAGCGGCGCGTTGGAAACGCTGGCCGTGCTGCCATACTCCCTACCGGGCACGGTTATGGCCATTGGCTGCATCCTGGCTTGGAGCGGGGCCGTGTTTGGCATTACGCTGTACAATACCATCTGGATCATCATGGTGGCCTATATTGCCCGCTACCTGAGCTATACGCTCAAATCCTGCTCTGCATCGTTGCAGCAGGTGCACCTATCATTGGAGGAGGCGAGCCGTTCCTGCGGCGCTACCCATATGGAATCGCTAATGGATATTACCCTGCCGCTGATTAAGCCGGCCATGGTATCCAGCTTCTTCCTGGTGTTTCTGCCCGCCATGCGCGAGCTTACCACCTCCGTGCTGCTTTACGGCCCCAACAGCCGCACGCTGGGCGTTCAAATCCAGCAGCTGCGCGTAAACGGCTATATGACGCAGGCTGCGGCGCTTTCCGTGGTCACGATTGCCATTATAATGATCTGCAACGGTGTGGTGAAAGCCATCACCAAGGACAGGAAGGGCGTGTAACGATGGATCAGATAATGCTTACTCACGTAACCAAACGTTTTACCACCAAAACGCTTGGCACAGTTACCGCCGTGAATGATTTCTGCCTGAACGTTAAGGAGGGCGAGTGCTTCTCCTTCCTGGGCCCCTCCGGCTGCGGCAAAACCACGACGCTGCGTATGATCGCCGGGTTTGAGGATTTGTCCGAAGGTGAAATTTACCTGGGCGGCAAGGCGGTGTCCATCCGCGCAAAAAACCTGTACGTACCTCCGGAGGAGCGCAGGCTGGGCATGGTGTTTCAGGCCTTTGCCGTATGGCCCCATATGAACATTTTTGAGAATGTGGCATTCCCACTCAAGGTGCAGAAGCGTCCCCGCGCCGAGATTCAGGAGCGCGTAGCCATGGCGCTGAAGCATTGCAGCCTTGACGGCATGGAGAAAGTATTCCCCTCTGACCTTTCCGGCGGGCAGCAGCAGCGCATTGCATTGGCGCGCGCAATCGTGACCAATCCCAAAGTAATGCTGCTGGACGAACCCCTTTCCAACCTGGATCCCAAGCTGCGCGAAAGCATGCGCTTTGAAATCAAGAAGCTACAGAAGGAGTTCAACTTCACCATCATTTTCGTTACCCATGACCAGGCCGAGGCCATGGCGCTGTCCGACCGCATGCTGGTGATGGATATGGGCAAGGTGGTGCAGACCGGCACGCCGACGGAGCTGTACAATAAGCCGGCCAGCCGCTTTGTGCACAGCTTCCTTGGCCAGTCCAATTTTACCGACGTAGATATTGTGAACGGCCGCGTCTATCCCAAGAGCGATCACAGCCAGCCGCTGGGCGTGAACGCACCCGCCGGCGGCGCTTCCGCTATGGTGCTGGCTACTCGCCCCAATACGATTGACATCAACCATGAGGAGGGCTTCAAGGCCAAGGTGCTCAAGCGGGCCTTCCTTACCGACTTTACCGAGTACTTTGTGCGCGTCGGCGAGCAGTCTATACGCGTGCAGACGCCGCATCGCAACATGTTCCGCGCCGGCGACGACTGCTACCTTCGCTTCCCCAATCCCGTATGGTACGAGAGCGGCAAGGACGAAGCGGACGTTGAACGCGAGCGCAGGACGCTGGTTTAAGAGAAGGCGGCGCAGGAAACCGTAAACAGCAAAACGCTTTCAGACATTGCCTGAAAGCGTTTTTTGAAAGCTTGGAAACAGGACGCCCGCGCGGCAAGAGGGACAACGGGCCGTCTACCCCCTGCGCCAGATGGAGGGGTGGAACAGCACCAGGATGGGGAACAGCTCCAGGCGGCCCGCCAGCATAAGAAGACTTAACACCAGCTTGGCAAAGGGGCCGTAGGCCGCGAAGTTTTCCATGGGGCCCACATGCGCCATGCCCGGGCCCACGTTGCTTACGCAGGTGAGCGCGGCGGTGAAGTTGGTTTCCATATCAAACCTGCCTTCCAGCGAGATCAGGAACATGCCCGCCAAAATGAGCAGGATATATACAAAGAAGAACACGGCCACCTGCGTGAGCTGCTTTTCCTCCACGCCCTTGCCCTCAAAGCGCACAACCTGTACTTTGCGGGGCTGGAAGGTGTGGCGGATTTCGCGGCGGCCCAGCTTGCATAAAAGGGCGATGCGCACAACCTTGATGCCGCCGGCAGTGGAACCGGCGCAGGAGCCGATGAACATTAAAATGAGGATAAGGGCCTTTACGGCCTGCGGCCATAGGTTGAAATCCGCGGTGGCATAGCCGGTGGTGGACATGATGCTGGCTACCTGGAAGCTGCCGTAGCGCAGGGCGGTGAAAAAACCGCCGTATTGCGGAAGAAGCATGAGGGAGATGAATAAAACGGAACCCACGTACAGGCAAAGATACCAGCGCAGCTCCTCGCTGCGCAGCGCGTCGCGCCAGCCGCCGATCAAAACACGGTAGAACAGCGCAAAGTTCACGCCGAAAAGCACCATGAAAAAGGTGATGATACCATCGATGAGCGGGCTGTTGAACGAGCCTACGCTAAGCCCGTAATTGCTGAAGCCGCCCGTGCCCGCCGTGCCCATGGCATGAATGGCCGCATCATACGGGGACATGCCCGCGATGATCAAAACCGCAAATTCTATCAGCGTAAGCACGCCGTAGATGAGGTAGAGGATTTTGGCCGTGTCGCCCATTTTGGGCACGATTTTGCTCAGGCTGGGGCCGGGGCTTTCGGCGCGCACCAGATGGGAGGTGCGGCCCGTCATCTGCGGGAGCAGGGCCAGGGTGAGCACCAGCACGCCCATGCCGCCGATCCAGTGCGTAAAGCTGCGCCAAAACATTGCGCCGCGCGGCAAATTGTCAAATTGGGTAAGCACGGTCGCGCCTGTGGTGGTAAAGCCGGAAACGGCCTCAAACAGCGCGTCCACATAATTGGGGATAAGGCCGCTTAGCACAAAGGGCAGCGCGCCAAAGGCGCTTAGCAGCACCCAGGACAGGGCTACCACCAAAAAGCCCTCGCGGGCGCGCAGGTTTTTTTCCGTAGGACGGGCAAAGTGCCAGCAGGGCAGGCCCAGCGCGGCCAAAAGCAGGATGGTTATCAGAAACGCATACACATCCCCATCGCCGTGACCAAGGGCAATCAGGCAGGAGGGCACCATGGCCAAGCCCTCGATAAGCAGGATAGCGCCCAGCAGGTGTACGACCAAGCGTCTGTTCATTTGCGGATGACCTCGTTCAAATCGTTGATGCCGCTTTCGCAGGCAATGATGACGACGCTATCGCCGGCCTCGATATGGTCGTTGCCGAAGGGCACGATGACCTTGCCCTGGCGCACGATAACCGCCACCAACGTGCCTGGGCGTATATGCAGGTCGCGCAGGGGAATGCCGATATAGGGGTCCGTGGCCTTGGGGATGAACTCAAGCGCCTCGGCCTTGCCGTTCACCAGGCGGTAGAGGCGCTCCACCTTGGTGCCGCCCACGTTTTCACGGGCGCGCACATAGCGCAGGATGTTGGCGCAGGTGATGGATTTTGGGCTTACAATGCTGTCCAGGCCCATGGCGCTGATAAGATCCGCATAGGCGACGCGGTTGTTTTTCACAATCACCTTGGGCACGCCCTGGCGCGCGGCAAACAGGCCGGTCATGAGGTTTTCCTCATCGCGGTCGCACAGGGTGACAAAGGCGTCCATCTGGGTGAGGCCTTCCTGCTCCAAAAGCTCCTGATCCGTGCCGTCGCCATGGATGACGTTTACCTCCGGCAGGCTTTCGCTAAGCACGTTGGCCTTTTGGCCGTTGAGCTCTATCATGGAAACATGGATGCCCATGGGCACGATCATCCTGGCCAGGTAATAGCTGATGCGGCCGCCGCCCAGCAGCATAACGTTTTTTACCCGAAGCGAGTTTTTGCCCAGGTAACGGAAATAGGCCGTGATGGTGAGCATATCCGCCGCCACATGCACGCGATCGCCCGGGCGGATGACAAAATCGCCGTTTGGGATGATCACGTTGCCGTCGCGCTCCACGGCGGCATACAGCACCAGCGGCAGGCCGTGCAGCTTGCGGCTTAGATCCTTGAGGGGATAGCCGACGACCACGTCCTTTTCCTGCGCGCGGAACTCCACCATCTCCACCCGGCCCTTGGCAAAGGATTCGATGTTGTTGGCAAAGGGAAAGCGCAGCAGGCGGCTGATTTCCAGCGCGGTGGCGCGCTCGGGGTTGATGGCGATATCAATGCCCATTTCGCGCTGCAAAAGGGTGAGGCTGTCGTTATATTCCGGGTCGCGGATGCGGGCGATGGTGTATTTGGTGCCCAGCCGCTTGGCAATCAGGCAGCAGAGCATATTGGTTTCGTCCCCCGCCGTGGCGGCGATCAGGATGTCGGCCTTATCCGCGCCGGCGTCTACGAGGGTGGCGGCGTTCGCGCCGTTGCCGCGCACGCACAGCACGTCCAGCGTATCCTCGCTGCGCTGCAAAACCTCCTCGCTTCGGTCCACAATCACCACGTCGTGCTCCTCACGGGCCAAATGCTCCGCCAGGGTGTGGCCTATCTTGCCGTCGCCCACTACCAGGATACGCATACCAAAATTCCTCCGTCATTCACGGGTGTTTTTTATGGGTCGCAAACGCGACAGATATTATAGCATATCTTGTTGGATAAAGGAAGATGGAAGAAAACGGGGGATGTGATTGCCATTTTGTCCTTCCCGTGCTACACTACATGCAGTTTTTGGCGCGGGGAGGGCGTTTTTGTTGGAAAAACCGTATCGCGGGTTGGCCTGGCATGCGCCGGGCGGCAAAGCGCGCGCCGGGGCGCGCAGCCGGGCGCATGACCCCCTTGCTTACCAGGAGGAGGCGGACGCAGCCGCGCCGGAGGAGGAACCCGAGCGCGCATACCCTGACGGAAGCATCCCCAGCGAATGCTGGAACGCTTTCCGGGCCTTTGCCCGGAAAGCGCCCAAGGAGGAGGGAGGCGGAGAGCCGTGGAGCGGGATCTGACGCGGGGCGGCATTCGCAGGGGGTTAATTTTGTTCAGCCTTCCGCTGATTGCGGGCAATCTGTTACAGCAGCTTTACAATATTGTGGATACCTGGGTAGTGGGCCGGTTTTTGGGCAATGTGGCGCTGGCGGCTGTGGGCAGCGCCTTTTCGCTGATGGTTTTGATTACCAGCCTGCTGCTGGGCCTGTGCATGGGCGCAGGCGTTGTGATGAGCCAGCTGTATGGCCAGGGCGACCGCGAGGGGCTTAGGCGCGCCATGTGGAACGCCTTTGCGGGCATTGCGCTGGCTGCGGCGGCGCTGGAGGGGCTGGCGTTTGCGCTGCTTGGGCATATCCTGGTTTGGCTGCGCGTGCCCGCAGAGGCGGAGGAGGCGCTAAGCGCCTATTTGAGCGCGGTGTTTTGGGGCATTTCGTTTGTGTTTTTGTATAATTTTTTTGCCGCGGCGCTGCGTAGCGTGGGCAATTCCGTGGCGCCGCTATGGTTTTTGGCGCTGTCCACGGCTTTGAATATCGCGCTGGATCTGTGGTTTGTATTGGGACTGGAATGGGGCGTGGCGGGCGCGGCATGGGCCACGGTGATCGCGCAGGCGGCAGCGGCGATAGGCATCGCGGGCTATTTCTTCCTGCGCATGCCGGATATGCGGCCTGAAAAACGGCATTTTAGGCCCGACGGCGCGCTTATCAGGCGCATCGCAAGCGTATCGGCGCTTACGGGGGCGCAGCAATCCATCATGAATTTTGGCATTTTGATGATTCAAAGCCTGGTCAACAGCTTTGGCGTTTCGGCGATGGCGGCGTTTGCCGCGGGGGTGAAGATCGATTCCTTCGCGTATTCGCCCGCGCAGGATTTTGCAAACGGCTTTGCCACCTTTGTTGCGCAAAACGCGGGCGCTGGCCGCTACGACCGCGCGCGCCGGGGCCTGAAGGAGGCGGCGGCGATGTCGCTGGGCTTTTGCGCGGCGGTATCCGCTGCGGTTGCGATTTTTGCCAGGCCGCTTTTGTGCATTTTCATAGACCCCAGTGAAACGGAGATCCTGAACACCGGCATGCATTACCTGCGCACGGAGGGGCTGTGCTATGTGGGCATTGGGCTGCTGTTTTTGCTGTACGCCACCTACCGCGGGCTGGAGCGCGCGGGCATGAGCATTGTGCTGACGGGTATATCCCTGGGGCTGCGCGTGGCGCTGGCATATGCGCTTGCGCCCGTGTGGGGGTTGGACGCCATTTGGTGGGCCATACCGGTTGGCTGGGCCGCCGCGGATATTGTGGGGGTATGCGGGCTGCGCAGGGCCTTGCGCAGCGGGCGATAACGCGGCGGCGTCAACGCCTTAGGCCCCTTGGGCGGGCAAGCGGGCGCTTGCGGCTTGCCGCGCCGCGCGGCAGCCAGAGCCGGAAGCGCCAAATAGCCGCTTGACAAACCTATGGCATATTGACTATAATCGTACTGACAACCGAACACCTTATAGAGAGTGGTTGAGGGACGGGCCCAATGAAACCCGCCAACCGGCAGCGATGCATGGTGGCAAATCCCGCAGCGTGCATGCGCTGGCAGATAAGGTCATACCAATGCTCCTTTCGCGCCTGCAATGCCGCAGGCGCGTTTTTTCGTGGGCGAAGCGCGCCTGCCAGCCGCGGCCCTCACGCGGCGAAGCCTGCCCATACGGGTTGTCGCGGACATTTGTTTTATTAGAGGAAGGAGCGTTTGTACGATGCGAACGGTTTTTACCAGTGAATCCGTTACCGAGGGACATCCTGATAAGGTATGCGACCAGATTAGCGACGCGGTGCTGGACGCCATCCTCGCCCAGGACCCGCAGGCGCGCGTGGCGTGCGAAACCTGCGCCACCACCGGCCTTGTGCAGGTAATGGGCGAAATTACCACAACCGCCCATGTTTCCATTGAGGATATCGCGCGGCAGGTAATCCGCGATATTGGCTATGTGGATGAAGGCTTGGGCTTTTGCGCCGATAGCTGCGCGGTGCTTACCGCCGTGCACCGGCAGAGCCCGGACATCGCCATGGGCGTGGATCGCGCGCTGGAGGGCCGCGAGGCTGGCCAGATTGCCTCCGGCGCGGGCGACCAGGGCATGATGTTTGGCTTTGCCTGCGATGAAACGCCTGAATGGATGCCCCTGCCCATTTCCCTTGCGCACCGGCTTACGCGCAGGCTGGCGCAGGCGCGCAAGGAGGGAACGCTGCCCTGGCTCAGGCCGGATGGCAAGAGCCAGGTGACCATCGCGTATGAGGACGGCGTGCCTGTGGCTGTGGATACCGTTGTGCTGAGCGCGCAGCACAGCGAGGGGGTAAGCGCCGCTATCCTGCATGACGCGCTGATGGACGAGGTCATAAGCGCGGCGATGCCAAAGGCGTTGTGGACGCGGGATACCAAGGTGTATATCAACCCCACGGGCCGCTTTGTGCTGGGCGGCCCCGCGGGCGATACGGGCCTGACGGGCCGTAAAATTATTGTGGATACCTATGGCGGCTATGCGCGCCATGGCGGCGGGGCGTTCAGCGGCAAGGATCCCTCCAAAGTGGACCGCTCTGCCTGCTACGCCGCGCGGCGCGTGGCGCGCGAGCTGGTGGCCGCCGGCCTGGCGCGCCGCTGCGAGGTGGCGCTGGCCTATGCCATTGGCGTGGCGCGGCCGGTGAGCGTGCAGGTGAACACCTTTGGCACCGGCGTGCGGGCCGACGACGTTTTGAGCCGCGAGGTGATGGAAAAGTACGACCTGAGCCCGGACGGGATTATCCGCTGGCTGGATTTGCGCAGGCCCATTTACCGGCAAACGGCGGCCTACGGCCACTTTGGCAGGACGGATTTGGATTTGCCGTGGGAGCGAGACGCGTAACCGGGAAGGCTCGCCGTGCGGGCCCGTAGCCGGGCTTTGCTATCAGCCCTGGAAACGGAAGGAACATATGATTTAGGCAAAAGCGCCACCTGAAAAGTTGCTTTTCAGGTGGCGCTTTTGCTTTTCTGCGTTTCGACTGGGGGCGCTAAGGTACAAAGCGCCCTGCCGCGCACTGTTTTTTGGAAAATTTATGATAGATGCTTTTCAACGGCATGCCGCGCGGCCTCACGGCCGCAGCTGCTCAAACAGCAGGCGCATGAGGTCGGTGCCGTCCATGAGCACGGGCTCGGAAAGCATTTCCTCCTCGCAGAACTTGCGGGAGGGCACGGGCTTGCGCTCGCGAAGCGCCTTCTCCACGGCGCGGCTGTCGTAAATGGCATAGGGTACGGGGCTGCCGTCGTGCGTGCGGGTGGTGAGCAGGGTGGGATGGTCGCTGAGCAGCAGAAGGCGGAAATCCTCGCCGCGGGCGGTTAGCTCGTCCAGGATGGGCGCGACCACGCGGGACTCCACGTTTTGAATGGCCTCCAGCTTGCGGGACAGGTCGCCCGCATGGGCCATCTCGTCCGGGGCCTCGATGTGGACGGCGGCAAAATCGTCGGCGCCCGCCAAAGCGTCCAGGGCGCAGCGCACCTTGCCCTCGTAGTTTGTATCCAGATCGCCGTTGGCGCCCTCCACGCGCGGGGTTTTCAGCCCGGCCAGCGCGGCGATGCCCCACACCAGCGGCACGGCGCTTACCACCGTGCCCCAGTGGCCGTACTTTTCGCGGAAGGCGGGCAGGCGCACGGCGGTGGCCGCGCCCCAGGGCCAGATCATATCCGCGGGCAGCTGGCCGCGGCTTACGCGGCGCTGGTTGACGGGATGGTTGCGAAGCACCTCATAGCTGCGCAGCATGAGCGCGCGGATATCGTCGCACAGTTTGCGGGCGGCGGCATCGCTGGTTTCGCGCTCCAGATGGGGCAGATAGGGCTGGATGGGCTGCTCCAGCACGTTGTGCGGCTCGGTGAGGCGCACGGCGGCAAGGTCCTTGGCATCGGAGGTCATTACGCCCACGTGGCGGAAGGTATCCGTGACCGTGATGGAAAGGCCGGATTGCGCCATCAGCGCGGCAAAGGCGGGGTCGGCCAGCAGATCGTTCATGAGGGTTGCGGCTTCCTCGCCGTGGATGTTGCCGCCGTTGTGGCTGTGGATAACCAGCCTGCCCTCCTCATCGGGAGAAACCGCGCACAGGTTTACGCGGAAGCTGATAGCCCCCTGCGGCAGGGTTACGCCCATACCGGCGGATTCCAGCACGCTGCGGCCGGTATAGTAGGTTTGAGGCGCGTAGCCGAAGATGCTTAAAATGGCGGTGTCGCTGCCGGCGGGCATGCCGTGCGGCACGGTGAGCGCGCGCCCGCAAAAGCAGCCCGCGCAGCGGTCAAACGCCGGAAGCGCCAACGCCTCCAGCGGGGTTTTGCCGGCAAGCTGCCCCAGGTGGGTATCGGCCATGCCGTCGCCAATCACCAGCACATACTTCATAAAAAATCACTCCCTTGCGGTTCCGTCGGCCCAGATGATATCGTCGCGCAGGCGGTAGATGGTCGCGCCGTATTTTTTGCGGCAGAAGGCGTCCACAAACCAGTCGATTTCTTTTACGGCGTCGTACTGCACGTAGCCGTAGCGCTCGCCGTTGCGCGTTGCGCCGCGCATGTTGCTGTCGCACCAGGTAACGCTGTCCGTTTCGGGGTCGTAATCCTTGGTAAAGATCATGCTGTGCGCGCCCACGCCGTAGTAGTATTTGGCGGCCATCTGGAAGTAATCGCCGCGCTGAACCTGCATAAGGAACTCGCGGGCCAGCTGCCAGTTTTCCTCCTTGGTTTTATCGGGATCGTAGCGGAAGGAGGCGGCCGCGTAGAAGGGGTTGCCGTCGGAGGCGGGCACGTCCTTCCATTCCACGCCGTACACGTAATCGGCGCACTCGTCCCTGGGCTTGTTATCGGGAATCACAAGGGGCGTATCAGGGTATTCCGCCATGCGGAAACGGTCGCGGTTCTGGCGGAACAGATAGACGGTAAAATTTTTGCATACGTAAATATCGCCGCTGTACTGGGCGCGCTGGGGACGGCCATTGGCCGCCTCGTATTTTTCGCGGGCAAGGGAAAGGATGCCGTCGATAAAGGCCTCGCGGGCGGAAACGTCGCCTTCGGCGGGCCCGTCCGTCCCGCCGGGCGTGATTTCCTGGGCGGCCTGGTCCGGCGAATCCAGCACGGTGGAGGTGCCGTCCGCATCCATGATGGTGATCACGACCTCGGCGGACGCGGCCGGCGCAAGCAGCAAAGCAACAAGCAAAAGCGCGCACAGGGCGCGGAGGTTAAAACGCATGGATGGCCTCCTCACATACCAAAGCGAAATATAGACACATGCATTGTACACGCTTTGGCGAAAAAAGTAAACGGCGCGGGGAGGGGAAAACAAGGCGATGAAGAAAGTTTAAGGAAGAAAGAGGAAAGCCGTTTTGGCAAGGGAGGATGCAGGCATGAAAATCGCCAGGCGGATAGCCGCGCTTGTTACGGCGGCGCTACTGTGCATGTTCAGCGGGGAAGGGCGCGCCCTTACGGACGAGGATTATGACTACTGGTACGAGCAGATGACCTATCTGGTATATGAGATAGGAACCAGGATGGTTGGCACTGAGGGGGAAAGGCTGGCGCATGAATACCTTTTGGAGGAGTTTGAACGCATTGGCTACGCCCCAGGGACGGATGCGGTTATGGAAAGCGTTTGCGAGGTAAACGGCGTTGCGTGCACGAGCATTGTTGCTATAAAGCCCGCGCTGCATGAGGGTGCGGCCCTTCTTACCGTGTGCGCGCATTACGACAGCAATGCGCCCGGGGCGCGCGACAACGCCAGCGGCACGGCAGCCATGCTCATGCTGGCGCGGCGCATGGCGCAGATGGACGCGTATCCGGATGCGGAGGTGCGCTTCATTGCGTTTTCGGCGGAGGAAAGCGGGCACCAGGGCTCCCTGGGATATGTGCAGGAGCTAAGGGAGGAAGAGAAGGCGCGCTCGCTGGCCGTGTTTAACATCGATATCCTGGCAGTGGACGTATGGGATACGGAGGCCGCCTTCTCCGTAGACAGCATGGGCATGCGCACGGAGGACGGCTATGTGGAAGGCACAGAGGAGCGGCCCGCCCGGAACAAGGCGGTGCGGGCGGTTGAAGCCGCCATGGACGAGGTGAGCGGCTTTGCCCCGGAGGATGCGGGCATAACCTACTGCGTGCCCCGCCACCTGGGCATGAGCGACCACGAAAGCTTCCACCTATCGGGTATTGACGCGGCGAACGTGTGCTTTCGCGGCAATGTGGAGGAGGGCGGCCATTGGCCCATCTTTATGCATACGCCGTCCGATACGATGGGGGATTTTGAACTGGAGCGCAGCTACCAGGCGCTGGACGTGGCGTTTGCCGCCGTGGACGGCCTTGCCCGCGACGCCCGCTATGGGGACTGACCTTTTTAAAGGCGCGGCCCAAGCGGCAAAGAATGCGATGAATCGCGCAAAAAAACCAAAAAAGATAGTTTACAATTTGCATTTCAATGTGTTATAATTCAAAAGTTGGAGTATGCTTGGAGCCGTGGGCGGCTGCATGCGCCCCTGCGGGCGTGTGACCACGGGCCGGGCAGGTACGCTCCAACAACGTTGACAAAGCACTGCCTTCGGGGCTGTGCGGGAGCTTGGGATGCGCTCTGCTACCTCTACGCGGACGGATCCAACTTCAAGAGCTCCTTGGCTCAAGAGAGCACATTACATGGAGGTGTAACCACACATGGCACGTATTGCGGGCGTTGACCTGCCCAGAGAAAAGCGTGTGGAGATCGGTTTGACCTACATCTTCGGCATCGGCTTGGCTACCTCCAAGCAGATCCTTGCCGAAACCGAGATCAACCCCGATACCCGCGTGAAGGACCTTACCGAGAACGAAGTCAGCAAGCTGCGCGAGTACATCGAGCACCACGTCAAGGTGGAAGGCGACCTGCGCCGCGAGGTGTCCCTGAACATCAAGCGCCTGGTTGAAATTGGCTGCTACCGCGGCGTGCGCCATCGCCGCAACCTGCCCGTTCGCGGCCAGAACACCAAGAACAACGCGCGTACCCGCAAGGGCCCCAAGCGCACCATCGCTGGCAAGAAGAAAGCCACCCGCTAAGCTTTAGAACGATGCTCATGCAGCATGGAGGGATGAACAAAAATGGCACCCAAGCAAAAACTCAAGAAGGTATCGCGCAAGCGTCGTGAGAAAAAGCTCGTTGAGCGTGGCGCCGCGCATATCCGTTCTTCCTTTAACAATACCATCGTCACCCTGACCGATACCAACGGCAACGCCCTTAGCTGGGCCAGCGCCGGCGGCCTTGGCTTCCGCGGAAGCAAAAAGAGCACGCCCTTCGCCGCCCAGATGGCCGCCGAAACCGCCGCCAAGGCCGCGATGGAGTTTGGCCTGAAAACCGTTGAGGTTTATGTAAAGGGCCCCGGCTCCGGGCGCGAGGCCGCCATCCGCAGCCTGCAGGCCGCCGGTTTGGAAGTCAACATGATCAAAGACGTTACACCCATTCCGCACAACGGCTGCCGTCCGCCCAAGCGTAGAAGAGTGTAAGGATTTCGAGGAGGTACAATTACAATGGCAAGATATACCGATTCCGTATGCCGTATGTGCCGCCGCGAGGGCACCAAGCTCTTCCTGAAGGGCGAAAAGTGCTTTTCCTCCAAGTGCGCGGTGCAGAACCGCCCGACCCCGCCGGGCCAGCATGGCCAGGCGCGCCAGCGCAAGGCCAGCGAGTATGGCCTGCAGCTGCGTGAAAAGCAAAAGGCCCGCCGCGCTTACGGCCTGATGGAGGGCCAGTTCAAGCGCACTTTTGAGCGCGCCACCGGTATGAAGGGCATTACCGGCGACAACCTGCTGCAGCTGCTTGAGCTGCGCCTGGATAACGTTGTGTACCGCAGCGGCCTGGCCGCCAGCCGTGCGCAGGCCCGCCAGCTCGTATGCCATGGCCTGATGACCGTTAACGGCAAGAAGGTGGACATCCCCTCCTACACGGTGAAGCAGGGCGACGTTATTGGCGTGCGCTCCACCAAGAAGGACATCGCCATCTTCAAGGCCGCCAAGGAGGGTTCCGGCCGCGTGATTCCCAAGTGGATCACCACCGACCTGGAAAACCTTACCGCGACCGTGGCCGCCGTGCCCCAGCGTGATGATATCGACCTGACGCTTCAGGAAAACATGATCGTCGAGTTCTACTCTCGTTAGGATGAGGCGTTACTCCCTCAACCCATTGGCTTAAAACAGGAGGGTAAAACGAATGATCGAAATCGAAAAAGCGCGCATCGACTGTGCGGAGCTGAGCCAGGACGGCGCCTACGGCAAGTTTGTTGTGGAGCCCCTGGAGCGCGGCTTTGGCAATACGCTGGGCAACGCGCTGCGCCGCGTGCTGCTTAGCTCGCTGCCCGGCGTGGCTGTTACCAGCATCAAGATTGAGGGCATTCAGCATGAGTTCTCCACCGTGCCCGGCGTAACCGAGGACGTGAGCGAGATCATCCTGAACCTGAAAACCCTGTCGGCTAAGCTGTATTCTGATCAGCCCAAGACCGTCATGCTCGATGTGAAGGGCCCCGCCGAGGTAAAGGCGAAGGATATTGCCGCCGACGATGAGCTGGAGTTCGTTGATCCGGAGCTGCACATCGCCACGCTCAACGAGGACGCCCACCTGCAAATGACGCTGACCATCGATAAGGGCCGCGGCTATGTGAGCGCGGATAAGAACAAGTATCCCAACATGCCCATCGGCGTGATTCCCATTGACTCCATCTTCACCCCCATCCGCAAGGTCAACTACACGGTAACCGATACCCGCGTGGGCCAGATTACCGACTATGACAAGCTGACCCTTGAGGTGTGGACGGATGGCAGCGTGCAGCCTGATGAGGCGATCAGCCTCGCGGCGAAGATTCTGACCGAGCATTTGACCCTGTTCGTGGGCCTGACCGACCAGGTGACCACTATCTCCTTTACCGATCAGGAGGACGACAAGAAGGAAAAAGTGCTCGAGATGACCATCGAGGAGCTGGATTTGAGCGTGCGCGCCTACAACTGCCTGAAGCGCGCGGGCATCAATACCGTGGCTGAGCTGGTGCAGCGCAACCAGGAGGACATGATGAAGGTGCGCAACCTGGGCCGCAAGAGCCTGGAGGAAGTAGAGCAGAAGCTTGAAGCGCTGAACCTGTCCCTGCGCCCCAGCGACGAATAACCGACCGATTCCCGCAAAGGAGGAAATAGTACCATGGCACAACGGAAATTGGGCCGTACTGCCGATCAGCGCAAGGCTCTTTTGCGCAATCAGGTGACCAACCTGATCTGGTATGGCCGCATTGAAACGACCGAAGCCCGCGCCAAGGAAGTGCGCCGCGCTGCCGAGCGCCTGATCACGCTTGCGGTCAACGAGTGCGATAACACCGTGGAAGTTACCAAGGAAACGCATAACGACAAGGGCCAGCTGGTAACCCTGAACGTGGTTAACGACGCGCCCAGCAAGCTGCATGCCCGCCGCATCATGATGAGCTACCTATACGAGCTCAAGGATGTGCAGCGCAAGGACGAGGATAAGGCCGACTGGAAGGAGCGCACCAAGGATGTGAAGTATCCCGTGGTGGAGAAGCTGTTCCGCGAATATGGCCCCAAGTTCAAGAAGCGCAACGAGGAAAAGAAATGCGCCGGTGGCTACACCCGCATTTACAAGCTTGGACCCCGCCGCGGCGACGCCGCCGAGATGTGCGTGATCGAGATTCTGTAAGCGTCAAGCGCTTTGGCCCCGTTTTGAACCGCGGTTCAAACGGGGCTTTTTTGCGCCACTTGACGCTGCGCGGGGAACGGGTATAATGAAACGGGAGCCCTGCAAGGGAGGCGGTTTTTGTATGACGCGCACGCAGCGCTGGATTACCCTTGGCATTTTGCTTGCGCTGGCGGCCGCGTGCGCCTTTTTTACGGCGCATGTGCTTACCTGGCAGAAGCCGGACCGGCTGCATGGGTTTGAAAACCGCTTTGTGGACCCTGCGAAGCTGGGCTTTGCGCCCGGCGAGGGCGTGGAAATGGCGCTGGCGGACGGCCAATTATACGCCTCGTGGAAGGATACGCAGGCGGACGCGCTGTGCCTGACGGCTGAAAGGGCCGTTGAGGCGCAGGGACGCGAGCTATGCGTAAGCGTGTACGCCGGCGGCAAGCAAAACGCCTGGGCGGACAGGCGCTGGGGCTACCAGGCGTGGCTGGAGCTTGCGCTGTGCCGCGACGGGCGGGAGGTTACAACGCTGCGTGCGGAGCTGCCCCTGGAAAGCGACAAGGAACGGGCCCGCGCCTGCGCCGTTCGCGCCGCCGCGCAGGACGGATTTGATACCTGCAAGATGCGTGTGTGGATTACGCCTTTGGATGGGACGATTGCCGGCGGAGAGCTCACGCTTTCCAACTGGGAGGTGGATGTGCGGTGAGCTGCCTGAACGCAAAAGGAAAAATGAACGCAAAGGCGGCGGCCATCCTGGGTGCGCTGCTGCTGATGGGGCTTGCGCTGCGCATCGCGGCCATCCTGCCCTTTGCCATGGGGCCCAATACCTATTCGGATGACAACGGCTACCTTACCAGCGGCGTGACCTTTGCCCGCACAGGCTACGTTGCCTATGCGGACCCGGGGCTGCAAACCAGCGCCATTGGGCCGGGCATGCCAGTTGTGCTGGGATTGCTGCTAAGGCTTACAGGCATGGACGCGCAGGGCCTGGTGGCGGCGCATATCGCCTTTTCATGCTTTGGGCTTATGACGGCCATCGCCGCCTATTTGCTGGGCAGCCTGCTGTGCTCGCGCGGCGCGGGGCTGCTGGCGGCTGGGCTGTGCGCGCTGGATCCCTCGCTGATTTCCACAAACATCCTGTTTTTGACGGAATCGCCGTATATGTGCCTGAACCTGTTTGCAATGTACGGCTTTGTGCGCTGCGCGCGCGAGTGGGATTTTAAAAGCTATTGGCTGGGCGTTGCGTGCATGCTGGCGGCGGCGCTGTTTAAGGGCCTGGCGCTGCTGGTTGCGGTTGCGGCGGCGGCGGTGCTTGTGCGCAGGCGTATAAAGCTGGTGCGCTGGCTGCCAAAGGCGGCGGTGGCCGCGCTGGCCTTCGTGCTGCTGTTCACCCCCTGGTGGGTGCGCAACGGCAGGGTGGTGGGCGGCTTTGTGCCCTTTACCGCCAACCGGGGCGATATCCAGCTCATGGCCACCTATGAAGGCATAGGCTGCCCGGAGGGCTCCTACGAAGACGCAGTGCTCCAATCCGATAAGGAGGCTTGGGAGCAGGGCTACCAGTACGATATGGAGCGCCGCTTCGCGCGCAGGGGCGAAATGGGCAAGGAGCGCATGGCGCAATGGCTTCGGGAAGCGCCGCTGGGGTTTGCGGCGACCCACCTGCTCTATAAGCCGCTGAAACTTACCTTGCAGCACATGAACACCGTGAACCTGCTGCCGGACGGGCTGATGGCGCTGTGGTGGTGGGCCTGCCTGGCGCTGGTCGCATGGGGGCTTCTTTGCCCGCGTATGGGCGGCAGGGCAGGGCTTGCCTACTATGCGCCGGCCATCTACCTGCTGGCGGCCACGGTGATTACCGCCTTCTATGTGCCTTTGCCGCGCTATGGGGTGTCGCACGTGCCCATTTGGCTGTTCTATACGGGGGCGGGCGGGGCCGACCTGGCGCGCAGGCTGCATGGCGCGCTTTCAAACCGCGCAAAACAAAGCCCCATGGCATGATGATTTTGCCCTTCCCGGTACAAACTACCAGGGAGGTGTGGCGGATGAGCAAAAGACTTTGGCGCTTTGGGTGGCGGGGCGGCAGCGTGCCCGGCGATACCCCGCCGGACAGCGAGGACGCTGCGCAGCTTGACCGCGAGGCGGCGCAGCTTAGGCAGGATGAGGAGGCCGACCTGGAAAAGGCGAACCTTGTGGTGCGGCAAATCGACCGGTGGATTGCCTCCATGGAGCGGCTGCGCCTGGCGGAATACGTGCGCTATGTGGACGACCGGAAGCGGCTTTTTTGGACCAGCTTTTTTAGCGGCGTGGCGCGCGGTGTGGGCATGGCGGTGGGCTTTACCATACTGGGCGCCGTGCTGGTGCTGATTTTGCAGGACCTGGCCCGCCATAACCTGCCGCTGATTGGCGACGCGCTGGCGCAGATTGTGAGCGTGGTGCAAAAACGCTTGGAATAGGGGACGGGCATGAAACGAATGATCGGCGTAATGCTGGCCGTGGCGGCGGCGGACGGAGGCAGCAAATGGCTGGCTGCCCGGCTGCTGGGGGACAGGTGCGTTTCGCTGGGCTGGCTGATGGAGCTGCGCATCACCCATAACACCGGCATGGCGCTGGGGATTTTTCAGGAAAACCGCTTGGCTGCGCTGCTGCTGCCGGCGGCGGTGATTGTGTGCGGCTGGCTGCTTTTGCGCCGTTACCGCGCAACGGGCTTTACCCAGGTTGCCTATGGGCTGATTTTGGGCGGCTTCCTGGGCAACTTTGGGGAGCGGCTGTTGCGCGGCGCGGTGCTGGATATGATCTATTTTCCGTTTTTGCCATGGTTTGTGTGCAATGTGGCGGATATCGCCATCAGCGCGGGGGTGGCCATGCTGGCGGCAAGCCTGCTTTTGCGCCCCGGCGATTGGCAGGAGCGCTGAGGCGGCAGGTAGGAGGACGCGATGCAAAAGATTACAATGCGGGCGCAGGCCGCGGCGCGGCTGGATGTGCTGGCTGCCGAAGCGGCCGGCAGCAGCCGCTCGCAGGCGGCCCGCTGGATTGAGGACGGGCTGTGCGCGGTGGATGGGCGGGCGCAGTGCAAGCCCGCCTTTAAGGTGGCGGCGGGCGCGGTGCTGGAGCTTAACGTGCCGGAGCCTGTGGAATGCGCCGTGGAAAAGGAAAACATCCCGCTTGAAATTCTTTACGAGGACGCGGATGTGGCCGTGGTGGTAAAGCCCTGCGGCATGGTGGTGCACCCCGCCGCTGGCAACGAAAGCGGCACGCTGGTGAACGCCCTGCTGTATGCCATGGAGGATTTAAGCGGCATTGGCGGCGTAAAGCGCCCGGGCATTGTGCACCGGCTGGACAAGGATACCAGCGGCCTTTTGATGGTGGCAAAGAACGACGCGGCGCACCAAAGCCTAAGCGGCCAGCTGCGGGCGCGCAGCATGGAAAAGCACTATCTGGCCGTGGTAGACGGCTGCATGCGCGAACCAAGCGGGCTGATTGATAAGCCGATCGCGCGCAGCAAAAAGGACCGCAAGCGCATGGCAATAGACCCAGAGGGACGCGACGCCCTCACGGAATGGACGCTTCTTGAAAACCTAAAAAACGCCGCGCTGCTGGATGTGCATATCCTGACCGGGCGCACGCACCAGATACGCGTACACATGCAAAGCCTGCGCCACCCCGTGGCGGGCGACCCTATCTATGGGCAAAAAAACGGCGTGCGCGCGCCCAGGCTGATGCTGCACGCCTATACGCTGGCCTTTGACCATCCCGTAACCGGCGAGCGGCTACGCTTTACCGCGCCCCCGCCGGAGGCCTTTACCCAGGCTGTGCGCAAATGGCGGGTTGATGCTGCCGCGCCTCTGCCCTACCGGGCGGGCTAGCGCGCTTTGCGCAACGGGACGGATATGATATACTGGTGAGGGCGGTGAAGGCATGTTCCAGCACGATTACATCCTGCGGATGATTGAAATGATGGGCGATTTGATGCGCAGGGTGAAGGAGCTTATGGACGAGCTTTCGCAGATGCGGCTGATGGACGAGGCCTGCCGCCGCCATTGCGGCCTGCCTATGCAGGCGCTGGAAGCCCTGAGCGCGGAAAGCCTTATCGAGCTGCTGGCCCCCACGCCCAGGCTGTTTGCCAGCGAGCTGCTTTATACCCGGGCGACGGCCTTTTCGCTGCCGCTGGAGGACGAGCGCGACGCCAAGCTTGCAAGCCTGCGGCTGCTGATTTCCCTATGGGAGGAGGGGCCGCTGTGCGAGCTGCGGGCCGAGCGGGTACAGGCCCTCAAGCAGGAGCTGCTGCCCCTGCTCGCCGCCGGGGATTTGATGCTGTGCGCGCGGTTTTTGTTTGAGGGCGGGGCCTATGCCGATATGGAGGACGCCGTGTTTGAGGCGGCCCAAGCGGCGCAGCCCCAGGAGCGCCCGCGGTATCTTGCCGGGGGCGAAGCCCTGCTTCGCCGGGCGGCCAAGGCGGGCGAAAAGGAGCTGGCGCTGGCGCGCACCTCCTCCGGGGAGCTGCGCTTGGCCGCGCGGGAGCTGATGCAGCGATATGCAAGTACAGGAGAGGCGCGCTAGGCGCGCCGCCGGATAAAGGGGAACGCCTCATGATTTTGATATCGGCACAGGATATTCAAAAAAGCTTCGGCGCGCACGAGGTGCTGCGCGGCGTGAGCTTTAGCCTGCAAAAAGGTGAAAAGATGGGCTTGGTGGGCGTAAACGGCTGTGGAAAAACCACGCTGATGCGCATTATCACCGGCGAAATGGAGCCGGACGGCGGCATGGTGCATAAAAACCGCGACCTGCGGATTGGCTATTTGAAACAGGTGGACGATATTGCCCTTACCGATACGGTGTGGGGCGCGCTTTTGCGCGTGTTTGAGCCGGTGATTGCCATGGAAAAGCGGCTCAAGGAGCTGGAAAGCCAGATGGAGCAAAACGCCGATCCCGAAACCGCCATGCGGTTGAGCAACGAATACCAGCGCCTTCTGGAGCGCTTTAACGAGGCGGAGGGCTATGCGTACCAGGGCGAAATGCTGGGCGTGCTCAGCGGCCTGGGCCTGCCCCCGGAGATGCATGAGCGCCAGGTGGGCAGCCTGTCCGGCGGGGAGCGCACGCGCCTTTCCCTGGCCAAGCTGTTGCTGCAGAAGCCGGATATCATCCTGATGGACGAGCCCACCAACCATTTGGATTTGGAGGCCATAGAGTGGCTTCAGCAATATTTGACGGATTACAAGGGATCGCTTCTGCTAATCAGCCACGACCGCTATTTTCTGGATCATGTGTGCACCACCATGGGCGAGCTGCTGGGCGGCCGCATGATCAAGTTTACCGGCAACTATACCGAATATATGCGCAAGCGCACCGCGGATTTTGAAACCCGCATGAAGGCCTATCATTTGCAGCAGAAGGAGATCGAGCGGGAAAAGGCCATCATCGAGCGCTACCGCAGCTTCAACCGTGAAAAGAGCATCAAGGCGGCGGAGAGCCGCCAGAAGCGCCTGGATAAGATAGAGCGGCTGGAAAAGCCCGTGGAGGAAAGCCACGTGCGCTTTTCCTTTGACGTGCGCCGCCGCAGCGGGGAGGAGGCGTTGGAGGTAAAGGACCTGTGCAAAACCTTCGATGGCCAGCCTGTGTTTGCAAACGTAAGCTTCAAGCTGCGCACGGGCGACCGCGTGGCGGTCATCGGCCCCAACGGCGTGGGCAAGAGCACGCTGTTTAAAATCCTGATGAACCAGCTTACGCCGGATAAGGGCAGTGTGAAATACGGCGCGAATATAGACGTTGGCTATTACGACCAGCACCAGCAAAACCTAAACCCCTCAAACACCGTTTTGGACGAGGTGTGGAACAGCTTTCCCACCATGGAGCAAAGCAAGGTGCGCGGCGCGCTGGGCCTGTTCCTGTTTTCCGGGGACGATGTGTATGATACGGTTCAAAGCCTGTCCGGCGGCGAGCGCGGGCGCGTGGCGCTGACCAAGCTGATGCTTAGAAAGGATAACCTGCTCCTTTTGGACGAGCCCACCAACCACCTTGATATGGACAGCCGAGAAGTATTGGAGGACGCCTTGCAGGACTTTCCCGGCACCATCCTGGCCATCAGCCACGACCGCTATTTCATCAACCGCTTCGCCGGGCGCGTGATGGTGATGGATGCCGGCGGCGTGACGGAGTACATCGGCAATTTTGACGATTATATTGAAAAGCGCGACCGGCCCCGGCCGCCCGTGCCATCTGCCGGGCCGGAGGCAACCCGCACCGCCATGGCCCGCGAGCGCAAGCGCGACCGCCAGCAGTCCGCCCGCCTGCGCGAGCTGCGCGCCCAGGTAAAGAAGGCCGAGGAGGCCATTGAGTCTAACGAGCGCCGCCTGGCCGAGCTGGAGGCCCAATTGGCCGACCCCGCTACCTATGCCGACGCGGAGGCCGCCCGCCTGCTGGGCGAAAGCTACCGTGCCGAGCAGGAACGCGCCGACGCGCTTTACGAGGCGCTGGAGGCCGCGGAGGCGGCGGCGCAGGCCGCGGAGGAGGAGTAGAAAAACGCAGGAGGGGCCTTTCCCTTGCGAAGGAAAGGCCCCTCCCGCGCTCTTGCAAAAAAACAGGACGGGGGTACTTGATAGCCGTTGGCGTTAGCCCTCCGGGGTGAAGCCCTGCCACAGCGAGGCGGAGGGCACGGCGTTAAGCTCCAGGGGGGCCAGCGCGCCCTTGCGCAGGCGATAATAGGCGGCGGAACCGATCATGGCGGCGTTATCGGTGCAGAGCCATAGCTCCGGCATGCAAAGGCGGAAATGATGCTTTTGTGAAAGCGCGGCCATCTGCGCGCGCAGGCGGCGGTTTGCGCTTACGCCCCCGGCAAGGCATAGGGTATGAAGGCCGCTTTCCGAAAGGGCCAGCATGGCGCGCTCGCAGAGCGTGTCCGCCACGGCGCGCTCAAAGGAGGCGGCCAGGTCCGCCTTTGGCAGGGGCTCGCCCCGCTGCTCCATTTTGTGGCATGCGTTCAGAAAGGCCGTTTTCAGGCCGGAAAAGCTAAAGTCATACCGTCCGTCGGGATGGGGATGGGGCAGCGTGAGGTAGGTATCGTCGCCGCCCTCGGCCAGCTTGCTTAGCAGCGGGCCGCCGGGATACGCAAGCCCCAGCACGCGCGCCGCCTTGTCAAAGGCCTCGCCGGCCGCGTCGTCCACGGTTTGGCCCAGCAGGGTGTAATCGCCATAGTCATTCACGCGCACCAGGTGGCTGTGCCCGCCGCTTACCACCAGGCATAGGAAGGGCGGTTCCAAATCCTGCGTAGTAAGGAAATTGGCGCTTACGTGCCCCTCGATGTGGTTGACGGGGATTAGGGGCAGGCGGGTAGCGTAGCTTAGGCCCTTCATGCAGTTTACGCCGGTGAGCAGCGCGCCCACCAGGCCGGGGCCGTAGGTGACGGCCAATGCGTCGATATCCGCAAACCCCATGCCCGCTTCGCGCAAAACCTGGTCAATCACACGGTCGCACGCGTCCATGTGCGCGCGGCTGGCGATTTCCGGCACCACGCCGCCATAGAGGGCGTGCGTATCCACCTGCGAAAAAATGACGCTGCCAAGAATGGCGCGGCCGTTTTCAACAATGGCGGCTGCGGTTTCATCGCAGCTGGATTCCATGGCCAGGATGCGAACGGAAGCCTTGTTTTGTAAGGCTTCCATTTTTGTAAGCATCTCCTGTTGGGTATTCATATCATCGATCCTTTGTGGGAATGTACCTAAGCGCATGCAAGCACAGCGCCAGCACCGCCAGGTGAAGGCACGCAGCCAGCGCCACAGGCTTTGCGTAGAAAAGGAACAGCTCAAGCGGGAATAGCTGCATCACCGGCTCGCCCGCGGGGAAGATACCGCCGGGAATGAACCAGCGGTGCAGCGCCATCCACAGCGAATCAAAATCGATCGCCGCCCAGAGAAGCGCCGCCAGCACCAGCCCAATGGCCAGGAGCAGGCCGCCCGCGCACCCCCGGCGGGACAGGCCGCCAAGGCCCCAGGCCGCCGCAAACAGCGCGGCCGCGAGCGCTATCCCAAAGGCAAACGCCCAGGGCGCGCCGCTTATCCAGCCGCGCACCTCCCGCATGTGCGCGTCAAACGCCTTGGGGATGGCGATGGAAAGCTTGGGCTGCCAGTTTTGCTTTTCCCCGCGCAGATAGGCCATGGTTTCCTGTGCGAAGGCGCGAAGCTGAAGCTCGTCCGCCTGCACGGCCTCGCGGTTAACGGTGGCGAGCAGGGCGCGCTCAAACAAACCGGCCTGCATGGCAGGGCCAAGCACCGCGCCCAGGATCGCCAGCACGGCCAGCACAAAGGCCGCCGCAAGGCATAGCCCAAACCTTAGCTCGGCCATTACTGCATCTTGAGGTAGGCCGTGATGAAGCCGTCCAGGTTGCCGTCCATCACGTCGTCTACATTGCCGCTTTCAAAGCCGGTACGGTGGTCCTTTACCATGGTGTAGGGCTGAAACACGTAGGAGCGAATCTGGCTGCCCCATTCAATCTTCTTCATTTCGCCCTTGATATCGGCCATCTGTTCTTCCTTCTCGCGCTCGCGCAGCTCAAGCAGGCGGCTTTTCAAAATACGAAGGCAGACCTCGCGGTTTTGCACCTGGCTGCGCTCGTTCTGGCACTGGGCCACAATGCCGGTGGGAATGTGCGTCATGCGCACGGCGCTATCCGTGCGGTTTACGTGCTGGCCGCCCGCGCCGCCCGCGCGGTAGGTATCGATGCGCACTTCCTCCATGTTGACCTCAAAATCCTGATCATCCTCCAAAATGGGGGACACATCCAGGGAGCTGAAGGAGGTATGGCGGCGCGCGTTGGCATCAAAGGGGGAGATGCGCACCAGACGGTGCACGCCCTTTTCGCTGCGAAGGAAGCCGTAAGCGTTTTCCCCCTCCACCTGGAAGGTCACGCTTTTGACGCCCGCCTCGTCGCCCTCCAAAAAGTCGTTCACGGTCACCTTGAAGCCATGGCGCTCGCAGTAGCGGGTGTACATGCGGTACAGCATCTGCGTCCAGTCCTGCGCCTCGGTGCCGCCCGCGCCCGCGTGCAGCGACAGCACGGCGTTGCAGGCGTCGTAATCGCCCCGCATCAGGGTTTCCAGCTCCAATTCGTCCGCGTCCTTGGCCAGGGATTCCAGCTCCTGCTCGCATTCGGCCGCGATATCCTCGTCCTCGTCCTCCGCAAGCAGCATGAGCATGGCCTCCACGTCGTCCGCGCGCGTTTCCAGGCGCTTGACGTGGTTCAGCTTGCCCTCGATTTGGCTTACCTTGCGGTTTACGGCGGTGGAGCGCTCCAGGTTGTTCCAGAACTCAGGGGCGTTCATTTCCTCCTTGAGCTCGGTCAGCTCCTCTTGAAGCAGCGGCAGCTTGAGCGCGTCCGCGGCCTTGGCGACCGTGTCGCGCAGGCGGGCAAGATCCTGTTTCATCCGTTCTTGATCGATCATATTGTCACAACCTTCTCTTGATATCTTCCTAATGGGCGGGGAAGGCGCGCCTGTTTACACCGCGAGCGCTTCCCCATCGCCGTTCTCCGGGGAGCCGCATACGCGCAGGCCCTCCGCCATGCCGCTTTGCTCAACAACGCGCAGCCAGTCAAGCGTTTCCTGCGTGGGGAAGCCGTCGCCGCGCACATACCCGGCGCGGGCCAGCCCGTCCAGGAACAGGTCCAGCGCCGTGCTCTGCGCTGCCTGCCGCTCATCCCACGGCGGCATAGCGGATTGCGTGATCTGCGCCAAGCAGCCGTCCTGTCGCGTGAGCGTAAGCTGAAGCGCGCCCTGCGCGCCCCGCAGCTCGCGCCAGAAGGCGAGGCCGCCGCTGCCCAGATAGCACGTGAGCGAGAATTCATACTCGCCGTCGTATTCCTCCCACAGCGCAAGGCGCGCGTCGTCCTTTTCAAAGCTCAGGCCGTATACGCCGCCGCCGGCGGAAAGGCTCAGCCCCGCAAGCGCCATGGGCGCTTCGCACACGCCCTCGGCCATCAGCAGCGGGACGGCCATATCGCCCTGCCCGGCCAGGGCGAAATCCAGCCGCAGGCAGCCCGCGGTGCCGTCGCTAAAGCGCAGCTCCCAGTCATACTCGTCAAAGTCCGTTTGATACGTCCACTCGGAAAACCAGCTGCCGGACTGCTCAAACACGGTTACATAGCCCACGTCCGTTTCATCGCTAAGGGCATATTCCGCCAGCGCGCGCACGTCAAAGCCCGACGCGCCCGCGCCTGCCGGCCGCAGAAACGCCGCCAGCGCAACCGCCAGCCAAATCAGCCGCCGCATGGGGCCCTCCTATTTAATGTTCCATGTCACAAAGTTCAGGTCGCGATCCGGCACGGTTTCTACGCTTCCGTCCGCGTATTTCACCTCGCGGATGGCCGTGTACACCACGCACGCGTCCGCCCCATAGCCCTCGAGGCTGTATTTGGGCAGCATTTTCTTTTTGCCGCTGCGGATGGCCTGCTCGATGGTCATTTCGTTATAGAGCTCGCCGGTTATGGCGCTGCACACGTTTTCGCCGCTTTTATCCGTGCAGTAATAGGTGAAGGTGACGGCCTCAACCGCGCGCTTCTTATCGGTGTTGCGCAGCTCAATTTTGATCCACGGCACCGTTTTCACGCGGCCCCAATCGCCGGTGTAGGTATATTCCAGGCTTGTGCGCGGCTGCCAGACGCCGTCCTCCACCGCCTTGATGGTCTTGACCGTTTTAGGCAGGCTGGTTTTGCCCTCGGGCAGCCAGAGCTTTTCGTTGTAGGGGTAAATGGAGATGCCAGGCATGAACGTTTGATCGTTCAGCGCGTTCAGGGCTACGCCAACGCTGTCCTGCACGCGGCCGTTCTCATCCACCAGGCCGGATTCCACAAGCCCTTCATAAAACAGGCGGTAGCCGTTCTCCTCATCCTCTATGGCGGGCTGTTCAATGGCGAAGCAAAGCTTTTTTGCGTCGTACACGCGCAGGGAGAAAGCAAAATTGGCCGCGTACAAATCGTTCAGCAGCGCTATGCCCGGGTTGCCCAAAGGGAGAACCAAATCGAAATCGTACCCGTCGTCGCCGTCCTTTTCTACGGTAAAGCCATCCTTGATGCGCTTGCAATCCAGCCAATAGAGGCGATCCCCCACCAAAATCTGTACCAGCTTGATGGAGAGCTTTTGCTCCGAATGCCCGTCCAGGTACAGGAAGGGGATGCCGAAGTCGCTCCCGCTGCCGCTGAAAAAGAACGTCAGATCCGTATAGCCCTGAACGGCGTCCTGGCTGCCGAACTCATATTGCATGGCGCTATCGTAGGTGCTGTATTCCCAATCCTCGAAGGTGGAGGTGTCCGCAGCCGTAAAGAGGGTAAGGTCAAAGGCGGGGGTATCCTTCGCGGTGGCATAGGCGTAAAGATCATCCACCCTGAAGCAGTCCTCAAACGGTTCTGCGGAGGCGGCCGCTAAAGCGCATACCAACATTCCCGCAAGTGCCATGGATAACCATTTTTTCATGCTCTTTTCCTCCTTTGCCTTTCAGAAACGCGTGACGAGGGGCGAACCCGTAAGCGCGGACGGGAAGCCGCGTGCCGCAGTGCCGGCGTTACTTTCCCGCCCCGCAGCAATGCTTGTATTTTTTGCCGCTGCCGCAGGGGCAGGGCTGGTTGCGGCCCGGCGCGCCCGGGATGGATTTGTTGGTGGGCGCGCCGCCCTTCTTGGCCTGGCCGTTGGTGTTTTGCTCGCCTTGCAGGGCGGCCCTGGTATCGTCCAGGTTTACGGCGCGGCGGCGCTCGGGCAGGCGTTCAATGCGGCTTTGGTACAGCCGGCGCACCGTTTCCTCGCGGATAAAATGCACCATATCGTTGAACATATCGTAGCTTTCCATGCGGTATTCCTGCACGGGGTCGCGCTGGCCGTAGGCGCGCAGGCCGATGCCGTCGCGCAGGTCGTCCATGGCGTCGATATGATCCATCCAGTGCCGGTCGATGGCGGAAAGCAGCACCACGCGTTCAAATTCGCGCATGTCTATGCCAAGCTCCGTCAGCATTGCCTCGCGCTCGGCATAGAAGGCTTCCGCGTCCTGGCACAGCAGGGAGGTCAGCTCGGCAGGCTCGTCCATGGCCTTGATGGCCCCGGCATATTTTTCAAAGGTGCCGGGCTTCAGGCACAGGCGCTCCAGGTAATCGCGCGCCTCGTCCACGGCCCAGTCAAAGCTGCCCTCGCCGGTAAAGTTGCGCTCGGCGGTGGACTCGATCAGCTTATGCACCATGTCGATGATGTTCTGGCGCACGTCGTGGCCCAGCAGGATATCGCGGCGCTGGCCGTAAATGAGCTCGCGCTGCTTGTTCATGATATCGTCGTATTGCAGCACGCTCTTGCGGATGGAGAAGTTGCGGCCCTCGATGCGCTTCTGCGCGGATTCGATCTGTTTGGTGAGCATGCCCGCCTCCAGGGGCTGGTCCTCCGTCATGCCCAGCTTTTCAATCATGGGGGCGATGCGCTCGCTGCCAAACAGGCGCATCACATCGTCCTCCAGGGAGATGAAGAACTGGGTGGAGCCGGGATCGCCCTGGCGGCCCGCGCGGCCGCGCAGCTGGTTATCGATGCGGCGGCTCTCGTGCCGCTCCGTGCCGATGATATGCAGGCCGCCCAAACCCATCACGCGCTCGTGCTCCGCGTCGGTTTCCCGCTTGAAGCCGTCCAGCAGCTCGCGGTAGCGCTTGCGCGCGTCCAGGATGGATTGCTCCACGTTTTCATTGTGGCCGGTGGCCGCCTCGATGATTTCGTCGGGATAGCTTTCCTGCCGCATGGCGCGCCGGGCCAGGAAATCCGGGTTGCCGCCCAAAAGGATGTCCGTGCCGCGGCCCGCCATATTGGTGGCGATGGTCACAGCGCCCACGTGGCCGGCCTGGGCCACGATCTCGGCCTCCTTTTGGTGGTTCTTGGCGTTCAACACCTCGTGGGGCACGCCGCGCAGCTTGATAAGGTGGGAAAGCATCTCGCTGGTTTCCACGTTCACGGTGCCCACCAGGATGGGCTGGCCCGTTGCGTGGCGCTCCACAATTTCCTCCACCACGGCGTTAAACTTGCCGCGCTTGGTTTTGTACACCATATCGTTCATGTCCTTGCGGATCATGGGCTTGTTGGTGGGGATTTGCACCACGTCCAGGTTGTAGATGCCCTGGAACTCTTCCTCCTCGGTTTTGGCGGTGCCGGTCATACCGCTGATTTTTTTGTACATGCGGAAGTAGTTTTGGAAGGTGATGGTCGCCAGCGTTTTGCTCTCGCGCTCCACCTTTACGTGCTCCTTGGCCTCGATGGCCTGATGCAGGCCGTCGGAGTAGCGGCGGCCTACCATGAGGCGGCCGGTGAACTCGTCCACAATGACGACCTCGCCGTTTTGTACCACGTAATCCACATCGCGCTTCATGATGGCGTGGGCCTTGAGCGCGGCCAGGATGTGGTGATAGAGCTCGCTGTTATCCAAATCGGCGATGTTTTCCACATCAAAGGCCTTTTGCGCCTTGGCGATGCCCTGCTCCGTAAGGGATACGGCCTTTTCCTTTTCGGCGACGGTGTAGTCCTCCTCGTTTTTGAGGCGGCTTACAAAGCGATCGGCCTTCTCGTACAGGTCGGTGGATTTATCGCCCTGGCCGGAGATGATCAGCGGGGTGCGGGCCTCGTCGATGAGGATGGAGTCCACCTCGTCCACGATGGCGAAGGCGTGGCCCCGCTGCACCTGCTCGTTGGCGTAGATGGCCATGTTGTCCCGAAGGTAGTCGAAGCCCATCTCGTTGTTGGTGCCGTAGGTGATGTCCGCCTGATAGGCCTTCTGCCGCTCCTCCTTGGTCATGTCGTGGATGATGAGGCCCACGGTGAGGCCCATGAAGCGGTGCACCTTGCCCATCCACTCGGAGTCGCGCTTGGCCAGATAGTCGTTGACGGTGACGATGTGGACGCCCTCGCCGGTCAGCGCGTTCAGGTAGGCGGGCAGCGTGGCCACCAGCGTCTTGCCTTCACCGGTCTTCATCTCGGCGATGCGGCCCTGATGCAGCACGATGCCGCCCACCAGCTGGACGGGGTAGGGGCGCATGCCCAGCACGCGGTCGGCGGCCTCCCGCACGGCGGCAAATGCCTCCGGCAGGATGTCGTCCAGCGTCTCGCCGTTTTGCAGACGCGACTTGAACTCCGGGGTCTTGGCCTGCAGCTGGGCGTCGGTCAGCGCCTTGTAGGCGTCCTCCAGTGCGGTGATCTTATCCACGATGGGATAGATGCTTTTCAGCTCACGCTGGCTGTATGTTCCGAAAACCTTGGTAAACAGTCCCATATATTCGTATCCTTTCTTGTAAAAGAATATTTGCACATTATTACAATGATACAGTATAGCACAGGAGATTGTCTAATGCAAAAGAATTTCTGTGAACAATTGCGCGATGCGGTGGACAAAGGGCGCGGTTTGCGGTTGTACAGACCGGAAAAATGTGGTATACTCTCCCATATAACTTCGCATATTAACTTTGAAAAGGAGTTTCCGCCATGAAGCTGAGCTTTTACGGCGCTGACCAGTGTGTTACCGGCAGCTGCCATTGCCTGGAGGTCAACGGAAAGAAAATCCTGGTGGACTGCGGCCTGCAGCAGGGACGGGATGAGATCGACAACGCGGCGCTGCCGTTCCATCCGGGCAGTATTGATGTGGTGCTGGTGACACATGCCCACATCGACCACTCCGGACGCATCCCCATGCTCATCAAAAACGGGTTTCAGGGCCGCATCATCACCACACGGCTGACAGCGGAGCTGCTGGACATCATGCTGCAGGACTCCGCCCACATCCAGGAGCAGGACGCGGAGTACCAGAACCGCAAGAACAAGCGAGCCGGCCGGCCGGAGGTGCAGCCCATCTACACCGTGGCCGACGCCATGCAGGTGCGGGAGTATATCCAGACCTGCGAGTACGGCCAGCAGGTGCAGGTCACTGACGATGTGACGGCGGAGTTTATCGACGCGGGCCACCTGCTGGGCTCCGCCAGCATCAAGCTGACCT
>URUF01000013.1 GCA_900550955.1 uncultured Eubacteriales bacterium
CCCTGTACATGCGTGTATTGTCTGGACATGAAACGACCCTCCTGCCGTAGTTTTGTTTTCCTCAATTCTACAACAGAAGGGTGTTTTATTTCACTGTCTATTTTCCTTCATGCAGTCCATGCCTGGCAGGGCGGGCTTTGCTTTTCCGTTAGGCCTGCGCAAACTGATCCTTGCCCACAGCGCACAGCGGGCATTCAAAATCGTCCGGTACGTCCTCCCATTTGGTGCCGGGCGCGATGCCGCCTTCGGGATAGCCCTGCTCTTCGTCATACTCCCAGCCGCAAACCTCGCATACATACTTCATAACCGTTTTCTCCTTCCTGTTATTTTGTGTTTATTGGGCTTCGCTGCCGGGGCAGCCATGCTTATGCTCTGCGCAATGGCTTCCTCCGCAGGAATGCTCATGCTCATGGCGGCTACATTGCACGTTCGCCTCAAACGCCAATTTGCCTGCCAGGTACGCCTGTACGGCCTCGTCCGCATCGCCGGATACGCCGCCGTACAGCGCAATGTCAGCCTCGCGCAGCGCGTTTTGCGCGCCGCCGCCGATGCCGCCGCAGATCACCGCATCCACCTTCGCGGCGGATAGGAGGCCCGCAAGCGCGCCATGGCCCTGGCCGTTCACAGGAACCACCTGTGCGTTTACAATGCGCCCGTTTTCAATATCGTACAGCTTGAACTGCGACGCGTGCCCAAAATGCTGAAAGACATTTCCATCCTCATACGTTACGGCAATCCTCACTTCATGCGCCCCTTTCTGGTGAATCGTCCGCCGCAGGCCCGCTTCCCCGGCTCTTTGGCAGGGCTTGCGGCAATAGCGCCTGGCCGAGCCGTCGCACAGCCGGCAATGCCCTCCCGCGATAACCAAGGGCTTGCCGTTTACAAGGCTGTCCGCCACTTTGCGGCGCGCGGTTTCGTAAATCTCGGTTACGGTGGTTCTGGAAATATCCATCTGCTGCGCGCACTGCTCATGTGTGAGCGCGCAAAGGTCAATCAACCGCAGCGTTTCGTATTCATCCAGGGTAAGCGCCACCTGCTCCGCGCACGCAATGCCTTCCGGGAGGAAGCGGTCATACGCAGGCTCCTTGCAGATGCGCCTTGAGCGGATCGGCCTGGGCATAGCATCTTCTCCCATCAGCATATTCGACATATGTCGGATATAGTATAGCATCCCTTCCCAGAAAATGCAACCTTCCCTGCCCTTTGCTGTGGAAAAATTCTTTCAATATGCTATAATGCTTTCAGCACTTGATGTGCGGAGGGGAGGCTGGCTGTTTTGGAGCTGTCGGGAAACCAGGGAGGGAGGCGGCGGCGCGCTTCGCTGGGCGCGCTGATTATCGCGGCGCTGGCCGTATGGCGCATGCCGCGCGTGATGGGGCTTGCGCAGGAATCCGCCCTATTTGCCAGTCACGCATTCAGCCTGGCGCTGGCAGGAGGGCTGTTTTTACTGTTGAGAAGGGCGCTTGGCTGCCGCGACAGGCGGCTGGCTCGCAACGCATTTCTGCTGGGCGCGCTGTTTGCCGCCCTCACGCTGGCGGGCGAGCAGCTAAAAGCAAACGGCGCGTTTTTGCCGCTAACCCCGGCGGGAATGCTGGACTGCCTGTTTACATGGTTCCTCTTTGCCATGGCGTTTGGCAGCGGGCTAATCCTGGCCGCGCAGGGAATGCTGCGCGTGACGCTGGGCGAGCGGAAAAAGGAAACGCTTTTAGGGCGCGTTACGAGCAGCTTTTGGGCTGTTTTTCTGCTGCTTATGCTCTGCTGGACGCCTGTATGGCTGGCCTTTTGGCCGGGCACCTTCATGTATGACGCAAGCACGCAGTTTTATACCTATATGGACGGCATGTTCAGCACGCATCATCCGCTGCTGCACACGCTGCTGTTGGGCCTGTGCATGACGAAGGGCATCGAGCTTCATCCCGAGGGCTATGCCACATACGGCGTGGCGATATACAGCCTGGTACAAATGCTGTTGCTATCGGCCATGCTTGCCCATGCCTGCCGCTGGCTTGCAAAGCGCGGCGCGCCGCTATGGGCCAGGCTGTTGGTAACGCTTCTGTTTGCGCTGTTCCCGTTTTACGCGCTTTGGAGCTTCAGCGCAACCAAGGATATCCTGTTTGGCGGCCTGGTGCTGGTGTTTGTATTGGAGCTGATGGACCTTTGGCGGGACGGTTATGCGGCGCTGCGCTCTCCGCTGCGGATCATCCGCCTGGTTGCGGCAAGCGTGCTGATGATGCTGATGCGCAACAACGGCGTATATGCGTTTTGCCTGCTCATTCCCCTTGCCTGCCTGTGGGCCAAGGGCGCGCGGGCGCGTATGGCGGCCCTGCTTTGCGGCTGCGTAGCCGCCTATTTCCTGGCAAACGGGGCGCTCATTTGGGCGACGGAGGCGGAAAGCGGCAGCCGGGTTGAAATGCTGTCCATCCCCTTGCAGCAGATGGCCCGTACCCTGCGCGACCATCCCGACGCGCTGCCGGAGGACGGCCAGGAGCTTTTAGCGGCCCTTTATCCGGACGGATTTGAAGTCCATTATGAACCCGCTATCGCGGATCCTGTGAAATGGGCCGTCGATTATGATGCCTTGGATGAAAACCTACCCCAGCTCCTCAAGCTATGGGCGCGGATGGGGCTTAGGCAGCCGGTAAGCTATGTGGAAGCGTTTTGGGAGCAAAATCTGCCCTATTTGCTGCCGGGCGCGGAGATGCTTTATCGCTTTACCCTGGGAATTGATCAGCTGGATCTGTACCCCATTGAGGAAAACTCCCTGCTGCCGGCGCTGCGAAAGCCCTATGAAACATACGACCAAACGCTTTCCTTCCTAGGGCTTCCAGGCGTAAGGCTGCTTTCCGATACGGCGTTTTACGTGTGGCTTTGCATGGCGGGCCTTGCCTATGCCCAATACCGGCGGCAAAGGGCGTGGATGGCGGCCTTTGGCTTTTTGCTGGCCCTATGGGTAACGTGCCTGCTGGGCCCCGTGGCGCTGATGCGCTATATGCTGGGCCTGTTCTACGCCGTTCCCGTGCTGTTTGCGGCTATGCTTGCGCCTTGGGCGGAGGAAGGCGCATGCCCCGCGCCGCAAGCCCAGTCGGGCCGGAATAACGCGCGGAAGCGCTGATGCAAAGCCAATTTAAGCCATAGCGGCTTTGCTAGCCGCGTCCCTCCGCAATCTATCATGCCGCGAAAGATGAATGAAGTGATTGCAAAAGCGGCGCGACTATGCTAAAATAAGCATGTTCGCAGCCTTGGCCGCGAATGGGTAAAGGAGCGCGTTTCCCAGGCTTCCGCATAAAAGAGAGCCGGCCCCTCAGGCTGAAAGGGCGGCTGCGGAGGAAGAACGCTTCCCGCCTTTGCCGTGCTTCGGTTAATCCCCGACGGCCCGCCTCCGTTACAGGGCGCAGCAAAGGTGAAAACGCCGCCCGGCGCGCGCGTTTTAAGCCGGGTGGTACCGCGAAGGCTCCCTTCGTCCCAGCGCATGGCAAAGGCCATGGCCGGGAGCGCAGGGAACCTTTTTTATAGGCAAAGGAGTTGGAAACAATGGCAAAGGACGCCGAAAAGAAGCAGGGCTTTGTGGAGCACATCACCCCCCGCGACGAGGATTTTTCCCAGTGGTATACGGACGTGATTTTGAAAAGCGAGCTGGTGGACTACGCCCCCGTGCGCGGCTGCATGGTAATCCGCCCCTACGGCTTCGCCATATGGGAGCGCATCAAAGAGGAGCTGGACAGGCGCTTTAAGGAAACGGGCCATGAGAACGTATATATGCCCATGCTTATTCCCGAGAGCCTGCTTTTGAAGGAAGCCGAGCATGTGGAAGGCTTTGCGCCCGAGGTGGCCTGGGTAACCCAGGGCGGCAGCGAAAAGCTACAGGAGCGCCTGGCCGTGCGCCCCACCAGCGAAACCATCTTCTGCGCCATGTATTCCAAGTGGGTGGGCAGCTGGCGCGACCTGCCCATGAAATATAACCAGTGGTGCAGCGTGATGCGCTGGGAAAAAAGCACCCGCCCCTTCCTGCGCACCAGCGAGTTCCTTTGGCAGGAGGGCCATACCATCCACGCCACCGCCGAGGAAGCGCAGGAGGAAACCATGCGCATGCTGGAGGTATACCGCGATGTAGCGGAAAACGAGCTGGCCATGCCTGTGCTGGTTGGCCAAAAGAGCGAGAAGGAAAAGTTCGCGGGCGCGCGCGCCACTTACAGCATGGAGGCCATGATGCAGGACGGCAAAGCCCTGCAGGCCGGCACCAGCCATAACTTTGGCACCAACTTTGCCGAGGCGTATAACATTCAGTACCTTAGCAAGGAAGGCAAGCTGACCTATGTGCACGAAACCAGCTGGGGCGTTTCCACCCGCCTGATCGGCGCGATCATCATGACCCACGGCGACGAGCGCGGCCTCAAGCTGCCCCCTCGCATCGCGCCCATCCAGGCGGTCATCGTTCCCGTGGCCGCGCACAAGGGCGGCGTGATGGAAAAGTGCGCGGAGATGTACGATCAGCTCAAGCAGGCGGGCGTACGCGTAAAGCTGGACGACCGCGATACCCTCTCCCCCGGCTTCAAGTTCAATGATTGGGAGCTGAAAGGCGTGCCTGTGCGTGTGGAAATAGGCCCGCGCGATGTTGAGAACGGCCAGTGCGTGGTGTTCCGCCGCGATACCTATGAAAAGCAGGCCGTCAAGCTGGAGGAGCTGGCAGCCATGCTGCCCGGGCTGCTCGATGATATCCAAAAGAAGATGTACGAGCTGGCGGACGCCTTCCGCAAGGAGCGCATCACCGACGTGCACACCATGGAGGAGCTCACCCGGGCGGTGGAGGGCGGCTTTGCCCGCGCCATGTGGTGCGGCGACCGCGCCTGCGAGGACAAAATCAAGGAGCTTACCAACGCCTCCAGCCGCAATATGCCCTTTGACCAAACGCCCATTGGCGATACCTGCGTATGCTGCGGCAAAAAGGCCCATAAGCTGATCTACTTTGCCAAGGCGTACTGATATGGCGGCTGTGCGTCAGGTGCTGTGGGATTGGAACGGTACGCTGCTTGATGATTTGCATTACGCCATAGATGTGCGCAACCGCACCTTCCCCGCCTTCGGGCTAAAGGGCATTCCCAGCGTGGAAGCCTATCGCCGCGTATTCACCTTCCCCGTGCGCGCGTATTACGAGAGCGCCGGGGTGACGGAGCAAAACTTTGAGGCCGTGGCGCATGCCTGGATGGACGAATATGTGCGCGGCTTCGCCGGCGTATCCCTGCACGGGGACGCCATAGAGGCGCTCAAGCGGTTTAGGGATGCCGGGGTCAAGCAGGTGGTGCTGTCCGCCACCAAGCACGATATGCTGGAAAGCCAGATCGCGCAATTTCCTATCCGCGCGTACTTTCACGAGGTTCTGGGCCTGGACGATATTTATGCGGGCAGCAAGGAGGCCATCGGCAAGGCGTACCTTTCGGGCTGCGGCGTCGCGCCGGAGGAAAGCGTGATGATTGGCGATACCCTGCACGACGCGGAGGTGGCGCGGGCCATGGGCACGCGCTGCATCCTGGTGGCGCGGGGCCATCAAAGCCGGGAAAGCCTGCTGGGCACGGGCCTGCCCGTAACGGACAGCCTGCGCGAGGCCGCAACATTGCTTTTAGCGGACGCGTAAAGCGAAAAACATGCCAGGCGCGGCGGGCCAAAGCCCGCCGCGCCGCGTTTTACCTTTGCGTTAGCCAGTGGGGCGGGCGGCGCACGCCTGCCGCAGGAAGGCCTGGGCCCCAGCGGCGGCGCGCATTGCGCTGGGCATGCCCGCGCGCCTTCGTCAATGGCGGCTACAACGCGTTTGGCGGCCTATGCTTAGCGCAATGCCAAGCCTTACCCTTGACGTGTTTGCGATATGCAAGTATAATACGCAATAGATTGTTACTTTGTGAAGGGGAGGGAACAGCCGTGCGCAACGTGCTTTTTACGCTGCTTTTTGCCGGCGTGCTCCTTCTTCTGTTAAGCGCGCTGGTGGTATCCGCGCCGCAGGACAGGGCGGAGCCCATCCCCGCCGTTCCCGTAAACGCGGTGCTGCTGCCCCAGCCCCCGCAGGCCTGCGAGGCGGGCAGCCTTGCCGCCGCGCGGCCCCTGATTTCCCATCCCCTATGGCTTTATGCCGCTTTGGCCGTTGTGTGCCTCCTGGCCGCCTTGCATAACCGCGATGCAAACGGCCGCGTGCTTACGGCCGTCCGCTATGAAAACAGCGTATATCAGGTGTTCCGTCCGGAGGTCGCGGGCGGCTGAGAGCCCGTGCCCTTCTTCAAAGCTGCTTTTCCAAAAATTCATATACGGAAGGATGGTTGACACAATATGAAGGTCAACAATCGCCGTCGCGTAAAGATGAGCAAGCGGACCTCCGCCATCGTTGCTCTTTGCGTGACGCTGGTACTCACTCTGGCCGTTGGCTACCTTGGCTTCAACGGCGCCTGGCTGGATAGCCGGGGACTTTACAAGCTGCTGCCCTGGCTGCCTACCTCCAATGTAGAGAACTGGCCGGGCTCCATCGCGCTGGGCCTGGACCTCAAGGGCGGCGTGTACGTGGAATATGAAGCCACCATGAGCGAGGAAATGCGGGCCGAGGGCTACGACTTCGCCACGCTGCTTGATTCCACCATGGGCGTTATTTCCAAGCGCCTGACGGAGAAGGGTTACCCGGAGGCGACCGTCAGCCAGCTGGGCCAGACGGGTATCCGTGTGGAAATCCCCGATGTAACCGATCCCGCCGCGGTGCTGGATTTGATCGGCTCCCCCGCCAAGCTGGAGTTCCTGGATCCCGATGGCAACGTGTTTATGGAAGGCCGCCACTTGCAGGCCGCCACGCCCACCCGTGACGAAAACTCCAAGCCCGCCATCAGCTTCTCGCTCACAAGCGAGGGCGCGCAGCTCTTTGGCGATATGACCGCCGCCTCCATTGGCAAGGCTATCACCATCCAGCTGGACGGCCAGGTGCTTATGAGCCCCACCGTAAACGAGGCCATCTACGGCGGCAAGGTGCTGGTAACCGGCTCCTTTACCGACGAGCAGACCCAGAACATCTGCCTGCAACTGCAAAGCGGCGCGCTGCCCCTTGACCTGCGTCAGGACAAGCTGGACACCATTTCCGCCACCCTGGGCATCGACGCGCTGGGCACTAGCGTAACCGCGGCCATGATCGGCATCCTCATCGTTATGCTCATCATGCTGGTGCGCTACCGCCTGTGCGGCCTGGTGGCCGATTGGGCGCTTTGCATCTACATCATCCTGCTGTTCCTGTTCCTGGCCGTGGTGCCCGGCATTCAGCTCACGCTGCCCGGCATTGCGGGTATCATCCTTGGCATCGGCATGGCTGTGGACGCAAACGTTGTGATCTTCGAGCGCGTGAAGGAGGAGGTCAAGCTTGGCCGCCCCATGATTCACGCCGTGCGCATCGGCTTCAAAAACGCCATGAGCGCCGTGCTGGACGCCAACGTAACCACCATCATCGCGGCTATGGTGCTGCTGTTCTTTGGCACGGGCTCCGTGCAGGGCTTTGCCACCACGCTGCTTTTGGGCGTTATTACCAGTATGATCACCGCCATCCTGGTCACGCGCTTCCTGCTGACCAACGCGGTGCGTATTTTCAAAAAACCCAGCCTTTTTGTGGCGGGCAAGCCCGTCCAGGAAGCGGCTATTGAAGGGGAGGCGAAGTAATTATGAAAATCCAAAATCGCTCCCGCATCTGCCTGTGCATTTCCGCCGCGATTATGGTCATCGCCCTGGTCATGTCCATCTGCGGCTATGGCATCAACTACGGTATCGACTTTGCGGGCGGCCTGAATATCCAGTACAACATGGGCTCCGCCTTTGAGCAAAGCGACGTGGAAGCCGCCCTGCGCGCTCAGGGCGTTAACGAGTTCACCATTTCCACCTCCGGCGCGGAGGGCCATCAGCTGCAAATCCGCGTGCCCCAGCTCAGCGGCGACGATGAGATCCAGAACCTGCAAAACGGCCTGGAAGCCGAGCTTTCGCAGAAGTACCCCGCCATGGATACCGAAACTGCCACCGCCAGCTATGTTGGCCCTGTGGCCGGCGCGGTTCTTGTGAAGAACGCCTTCCTGAGCGTATTGCTGGCGGCCGCGCTCATGCTTGTGTACATCGCCATCCGCTTTGACTTTGCCAGCGGCCTGGCGGCTGTGATCGGCCTAACGCACGATGTGCTCATCATGCTTAGCTTCATGGTGATTCTGCGCAGCGTAATCCAGATGAACTCCTCGTTCATCGCGGCCATGCTCACCATCGTTGGCTACTCCATCAACAACACCATCGTAATCTTCGACCGCATCCGCGAGAACAATAAAAAGCCCGCCTATGCCAGCCTGGCCCGCGAAGAGGTGGTTAACATTTCCGTGCGCGAAAGCCTGGGCCGCACCATCAATACCACGCTCACCACGCTGGTTACGATCGTAACCCTCTACATCCTGGGCGTGGATACCATCCGCGAGTTCAGCCTGCCCATCATTGTGGGCATCCTGGCGGGCGTGTACAGCGCCAACCTGATCAACGGCTACGTATGGGCCATGCTGGAGCAGGTTCGCCTGAACCGCAAGGGCCAAAAGAAGCTCAAGGCCAAGAAGGCCTGATTGGGATCCTTCCCTGAATTTTGGAGCCGCAGGGCGTATGCCCTGCGGCTCCTTCTCTTGACAATGATTTCTGCATGCACGTATAATGAAAACCGCATGAAGGATTCACCCGAAAGGAATGAGCGGATGCGCAAGCACAAAGTTGCGGTATTTTTCATAAAGCTGGCGGTTTTTGTATGCCTGCTGGCCGCGGTGCTAAACACTGTGGGACAGCTTTTGGATGCCGGCGACGACGTGGTGCAAAGCGCCTCCGCGCTCAAAAGCCTGCCCCCAAACAGCGTGGACGTGTGTTGGCTTGGCACCTCCCACATGAATTACAACGTTATTCCCCAATACCTATATGATCTTTGCGGCATTCCCAGCACCATGGTCACCGGTAACTCGCTGGATCTGACCTCCTCCTATTGGCAGCTCAGGCAGGCGTTGCTCACCCAATCGCCTCAGGTTGTGGTTCTGGATGTGTATGCGGCCGCCGCCCCCTATTGCTACTTTTATGTGCAAAACGTGCTGGCAACGCGCTACCGGCAGGGCATGCAGCCCGGCTCCAATCCCTATAACACCGCTACGGGGCTTGCCCGATGGCTTCCCATTGGCAGCCCCTACAAGCCAGCCGCCATTTCCCATAGCTATGCGGTAAGCGGGGCGGATGGCGACGCTTATTTTCAGGCCACGCGCCTGCATGCGCGGTATAGCGAGCTTGGCCGCGCCAGCTTTGCCTACGCCTGCCACCAGGACCGCTGGACAAGGAATTTCGGCTATCTCTACGGCGCGCAGGATCTTACGCAGCGGGAGGTCGACACGCGGCCCTATACATTGGAGGCTGCGCTGGCCGCAAACGAGGTGGGCACCTACTGGACGTTTAGCGACGCGCAGCTTAACGAGGCGCACCTGCTTGCCCAAACCCGCGAGGAGCTTGAACGCATCATCCATTTTACCCGAGAAAAAGGCATCCAGCTTGTGCTGTGCGCCGCGCCCTACCTAACCAATCAGGCCGAGGAAAAGCTGTTTGACGAAGTAGCGCAGCTGGCCTATGAACAGAATGTGCCCTTTGTGGGGCTGGATGCCTCCGGGATTGAGGGCCGGGAATACCTGCGCGATATCGGCCACCTGAACGATGCGGGCGCGCACCTATACACAGCCTTTTGGGCGGACTACCTCACAAAGGCTTACGCGCTTCCCGACCGGCGCGAAAGCGCGGACGCGCGCTACGCGCCCTGGCGCGATAACGCGGGCAGCTATGATGTGCAAAGCGCCGCCATGCAGCTTCTAACCCTGGACGGCGGCCTGACCAAATACCTGGAGGCTATCTCAACGCTGAATGACGACTACCTGCTGGTGTTCAGCATTGAAGGCGAGGTATACGAAGGCTTTACAGAGGACGACTATTTACTGATGACAGAGCAACTAGGTTTCCCGGAGGAAACGCTGGAGGAATGGTACCTCTCCGGCATGGGCACGCAGGATGCGGCGCTTTCGGGCGGCAAGCTGCTCAAAAGCGCCTATGCGCCCAACGGCCGCACGCAGGAGCTGCATTGGAACCTTCGCGGACACGATATCAAAATCGGCTGCGTAAACGGCGATAGCGCCGCCTGGTCGGTGGATGGCGATTCCCTGGGCCGGGTGGGCGCGGGTATGAACATTGCCGTCTATTCCCTGATCGATCACATGCTCATGGACGCCCGCACCTTTGACCTTACCCAGCCGGCCTGGGACGAATAAGCCCCGCAAAAGGAGCGTTACCAATGCTGTTTCATTCCGCGCCCTTCCTGATTTTCTTCCCTGTTGTGCTGATTGTGTATTTTGGGCTGCCGAAGCGGCTCCGTTACATTTGGCTGCTGATTGCCAGTTACTATTTCTACATGAGCTGGAATCCGGCCTACGCGCTTCTCATGCTCACCTCCACGTCTGTCACCTACCTGAGCGGGCTTATGATCGCCCGCTGCCGCGCCTCCGCGGCAAAGGGCCGGCAGCACAGCCCAAAGCTGTACGTAGGGCTTAGCTTTGCCATCAACCTGGGCCTTCTGTTTTTCTTTAAGTACTACCAGTTTGCGGCGCAGGGCCTGGCGGCGGCCTTTGCCAGTATGGGCCTGCGCTGGCAGCCGCCGGCGTTTGACGTGCTGCTGCCGGTGGGCATCAGCTTTTATACCTTCCAGGCGCTTAGCTACACCATGGATGTATACCGGGGCGATGTGCCTGTGGAACGCAATTTTTTGCGTTACGCCCTGTTTGTGAGCTTTTTTCCCCAACTGGTGGCTGGGCCGATTGAGCGCAGCGGCAGCCTGCTTGCGCAACTAAAGGAAGAACATCCCTTTGAGCCGGAAAATTTCAAAGCCGGCGCGCTGATGATGCTCTGGGGATATTTCCAAAAGATGGTCATTGCCGACCGCGCCGCCATACTGGTCAACCAGATATACGGCCATTACACCGCCTATGCAGGGTACAGCCTGATAGTGGCAACCGTTTTTTTCGCCGTGCAAATCTACTGCGATTTTAGCGGCTATTCCGCCATCGCCATCGGCGCCGCCAAAATTTTGGGCATCGATTTGATGCAGAATTTCCGTCAACCCTATCTGGCCGTCAGCGTAGCGGATTTCTGGCGCCGCTGGCACATCAGCCTGTCCACATGGTTCCGCGATTATCTTTACATTCCGCTGGGCGGCAACCGCAAGGGCCTTGCGCGCAAATACCTGAATGTGCTGCTCACCTTCCTGCTAAGCGGCCTGTGGCACGGCGCGAACTGGACCTACGTGGTATGGGGCGGGTTAAACGGCCTTTTGCAAATCCTGGGCGACGGCAAAAACCGGCTGCTCAAGCGCCTGCCGCAGCGGCCAAGCAAGCCGCTTGTCAGGCGGGATTGTTACAGCTACCGCATGCTGCAGCGCATTATCACCTTTGCGCTCATTTGCCTGACGTGGGTATTCTTCCGCGCCGAGTCCCTCGCGCAGGCCATGGATATTTTCCGTCAGATATTTTCAGTGCATAATCCCTGGATATTCTTTGATGAAACGCTCTACTCGTTGGGCCTATCCAGGCTGGAATTGGGCATTTTGCTTGTGGCCATCTGCGCGCTGCTGGCCGTGGATATAGCCCACGAGCACGGCGTTTCCCTGCGCGACCGCCTTGCGGAGCAAAACCTGGTTTTTCGGTGGCTTGTGTACCTGGCTGCCATTGTGTTCATCCTGGTGTACGGGGTATATGGCGTAGGCTACGACGCCAGCCAGTTTATCTACTTCCAATTCTGATTGTCATACGTCTTGAAAGGCGCCTTCCGGCCCGAGGCCGGGAGGCGCCGCCTTTGCCTGCTGAGGGGTCAGGCATTGGCAAATTTGTTTCGCACCTTATCGATCTGCTGCTGGGGAGCCTGCTCGTTGGCATACCAGCCCTGCGCGGCCATCTTTTTATACAGGCCGTCCTGCATGCACAGGCTTTCATCCAGCGCCTGGTCAAAGGCGCTATGGACGTTCTGCGTAGCGGATTCAATGGTGCCGTGCATGTACAGATCGCACACGCCCTTGGTGGTCAACAGCAGGTTCTCCATAATAGCCTGATCGTTCATTGCCGCATCCTCCCTTCGTTACACCAGCTGGTACAGCTTTTGGAACAGCTGCTGGTGCTGGCTGGCCAACTGGTTCACGTAGCTTTTTAGCTCCGGGTTGGTCAGGGCCTGCGCGGCCTGCTGGCACTGGGTCTGCAAAAATTCCTCGTGGCTCAAAGCATCCTCGATGTACATGAGTTCCTTGGGACTCATTTTCCATCACCTCCGGGAAGTAGCATTCCCAGCTTTCCCCATGCTATGCATGCGAAAAAACCTTTTTAGCTGTCATCGTACCGGCCCTTTGGCATTGACGGCGAATATGCCCGTTTTGCTTTCAGCGCTATCCCCCGCTCCCGGCAGGGGACGGCGGCCATCTTCGCCGCATAAGCGCGCACAGGCCAGGGCAGCGCAACGCCAATGGAGATGCCAGAAGCTTTTTCATCAGGTATTCCTCCAGGATGATAGGGAATAGGGCATGGCTTCCATCCGCTTTTTGGGGCAATCCACGGCATATTCGCCGTGCGCTTCGGCTTACCAGTCGATATCGCTCTTCAGGATTCCAAAGGTCTTCCCATCATCAGCGCGCTTCTTATATATTTCATTATACTTTTTGATCTCCGCAAAGTCGCTGTGCTTCAGCCATCTTCCATACTCATACCACTCCTTGGTTTTGATAAAGTGCTTTGCGTATGCCAATGCATTGGAAAGGACGGGGCTTTTGGCATTGACGACAAACACATAGATGTTGTTTCCGTAGATGTAGGTATGATCAGCATAAGGAATGGCAATCATTCGGCCGTCCGCGCTGCAAATGCTGGCGGGCACGTTCCAGCTGGGCTCTCTGCCTACCCAGTATTCGTCCTTTGAAGCCATTATTTCCAGCGTGTCCAGCTCCTCCTGCACGGGGTTTCTGCCCGCCCAGTATTCATCCTGCGAAAAGTCGTACAAAAGCCCTGCGGCGTCCAGCTTTTCGAGCTTGTCCTCCGGGTCGATTCGCAAAAAGGCAAGATCCCATTCCGTTGGGTTGGCGACCAAATCTTCTTCCGTAAGCGACATCTCCGTCCTGTCATAATGCTCCCAAAGGACGTTTTGACAGAAGCCCTCCGCGGCCCTGGCCTGCTCTACGCTGCGGCCCTCCAAAAGCTGGGTAATCCAATGGCTATACCAGCGTCCCGGCCTGCCCTTCGTGTTGGCAACCAGGAAGATGGCTTCGTTCGTTGCGGCGTCATAGCTGTACAGGTAGACTTCGTAGTAATAGCAAGGATGCTGGGGCAGCATCTGCTGAACCGCTTCTGGATACGTCCATTGACGCAACGCCGGTTTTTCTGTGGGAACACTGGCATATGGATTGTATTCAATCACCCCTGCATCCGCGAGCTTTTGCAGATCCACATCCTTGGAGGAAACGATGGCGACGTCCCATTTTTTGTGATTTGCAATCACTTCTTTCGTTGTGCCGCCAAACTGAAAGGACACGGGCACCTTGGATGTCTTGTGCATGCTTTTCCAGCCGTTTGGCTGGTTTTTTTCCCAGTACGTGAGAATGGCCTGTTGGAGTTCTTTTTCGTTCGTCGCGCCCCAGCGCTCTAAGATCTCCATGCAGAAATCGGGGATTTGCTTTTTCGCCGCATAAGCGGGCGTGGTCGCGCCCATAAGCGCACAGCACAGCGCCAAAAGCACGGATAAGAGCCTTTTCATTGGATTTTCCTCCTACCTTTACCAGTCGATGTCTTTTTTAAAAATGCCTACGCTATGATCGTTGTACTTTTTGACGATTTCAGGGTCCTCGTAGTACATGGGCAGCTGATCATCCCACTCGTAAGTCTTAATATAGTGCTTCGCATAGGCCAATGCGTTTGAAAGCACGCTGCTATGGGCGTTCACAACGAACAGGCTCATTTCGCCGGCACCGTCATAAATGCTATCGACATAGGGAATGGCGATCATCCTGCCGTCGTCGCTGAAAAGGCCGTTGGGCGCCTCCCATTCAGGAGCGCGGCTTGCCCAGTATTCGTCTTGCGCAAAGTCATATAGCAGGCCCGCCTGATCGAGCTTTTCAAGCTTCTCCCCCTGCTTGACTCTTAAAAACGCCCAGTCCCATGCGTCGGGATGTTCGATCAGCTCTTCCTGCGTTGCCGACAGCTCTGGCATCGCAAATCGTTCCCAATCAAAGGTGCGGCTAATTCCTTCAACCGCCCGCACCTGTTCCGGGGTGCGGCGCGCAAGGATTTGCCACGCCCATGTTACGGTCGCACGCAGCGGCCGGCCCTTCTTGTTGCAGACCAGAAAAACAGCTTCATCCGTCGCGCCGTCGTAGCTGTAACAATACACGGCATAGTAGTAAAGCTCATGCTGGGCCAGTTTCGTCTGTACCGCTTCCGATAAACACCATTGATAAAGTGCGGTTTCATTGCAAGGCGATGCTCCTCTTTTGATGAGCACTCCGGCATCCAGCAGCTTTTGCATGTCCACCTCTTTTGATGAAACGATGGCAATATCCCAGTTTTTGGCGTCTTTGATCAGCTGCTTGGTGTTGCCGCCAAACCGAATGGCGACGGGTTTTTTGATTGTTTTGTGAAGCCCCTTCCAATGCTTTGGCTGTGCTTTTTCCCAGTAGTCGAGAATGGCGGCCGTCAATTCCTTTGCATTGGTTGCGCCCCAGCTTTCCAAAATGGGCTTGCAGAAGTCGGGAATCTCTTTCTGCGCCGCATAAGCGGGCGCGCGCATGCACAAAAGCAGGTATAAAAACGTCAGCACAAATGATACCGTTCTTTTCATGATGGTTTTCTCCGTCAATTCTATATGAGCCTCTGATTGGATACAGAAAGCCGCCGGTTTTGCCGATGGCCCAATCTGTCAAAAGCCCCGGCGTGAGGAAAAAGCCGCATTCCCCGCATCCTGCGCATGCCTGGAAAGGCGCTGCAGCGCAAGCGCTTTGGGGCTTCCCGGAAGGAGCCTCCAAGCCCCTTTTGCCCGTGCCCTTGCGGCGAAGACAGGCAGTTGCCTGCTCGCCTGTGGCCCGGCGTTCAGCTGTAACAATCCGCAATCAGCCGCCCGTCAACGGCGGAGTACCAGGCCCAGCCATCCGCCGTAGCGCTGTCCATATAGGTATAGGTCACATACCACACCGGGGTAAGCGCCATGCCATCCTTCTTATTGGAGGCGCGCAGCGGCGCGTACATCAGCTTCGCGCCCGTTGCCGTGGGCTGTAGGAAGCCGTCCTTCTCGCGGCGCGCATTGCCCTGCTCAAAGCACTCCAAAATTTCGGCGGAGGTGAGCAGCCTTTCGGGCGTTTCATATATATCGCCCACAGTATAGCCGTCATACAGCTGAAAGCTGCGCACGCCCTGCGCGTCCACAAAGGCCCTTACGGAAAAGATGGTACCCTCGGGATAGCCCACCGGCACGCCGTCCACGCTCTTGCTAAGATGAAGGAAATAGCCCTCGTCCGCCTCGGTGGCCTTGGAAAAATCCCAATCGCCGCCTTCGGCGCGCCGGTTGTAGGCTTCGTTTCGCTCCTTGGTTTCCCACTCGCCCACCGTGCGGATATGCTCCACGCTCATATCCAGCGCATAGTCCACCTCGTAGCCCTGCACGTCCAGCTTGGCAAGCAGCTCCCGTACCTGCGCCGTGGCCTGCGCAAGCGTGATAGCGCTCAGCTCCGTGTTTTCCAGCGCAATTTCAGGAAAGCCCGGATTCCAATCCGGATAGAGATAGAGATTGGAATAGGCGCTGCCGCCCAAAGCGGCGATGGCGCACGCAAAATTCTCCTTTGGAAAGGGCCCCTCCGGCTTATCGGGCGTTTCGCCGTAGATCATCATGTACGTTCCATCATACTCCCGATAGTACACGCTGCTTACATCCACATTCAGCTCCGCCCCATCGGTATAGGTAAAATGGTCGTACCTTTCGCGCTTGCTCCAGTTTTCATAGCCAGCCTCGCCGCTTGTGTTGAACCACTCCAGGCTCACTTTATCAAAGAAGTTGGCCTGCTTTTGGTCGCGTTTCTGCGCGCGGTAGAGGGGCAGCGGACTGCCCTCCGCATACCCCTGCGGAAGCTCCACCTGAACCCCCGCAGTTTCCGCCGCGGCATGAGCCGCCATGGAAAGAATGAGCGCCGCCACCAATACCACGGCCCCGAAACGGCTGTACGTCCTCATAAAACTTGACCCTCCTTCGCAGGCTTTGGCTGTACCTCCACCGTCCATTCCTCGCCCAGGTAGGTATCCGGGCTATCGGGATCGTCCCGCAGCCATTTTCCCTCGGGCGTAACCTCCCAGTTTGCCACCCACAGGCGGATTGCGTAGGTTTCGCCCTCCTCCACCGCCACGCCTGTGGATAGCTCAAACGTAAACAGGATGGAGCCGTTGCGCTGCGGCATGAGCATATAGCCTGCAGAGCCCAAGTCGATCACATCCCCGCCGTCTACGCCCACGGCGTCGGCCACCGCCGTTACCAAAAGGATTTTGGCATTTTTTTGGGCCGCCAGCTCGGCATAGGTGGGCGCGCCCTCGGGCGCTCTGCTTTCCTCGCCATAGTACAGGCCGTAGCCCGCCGCGTCGGTCACGCTGTAATCCTCGGCCATCAGCACCACGCCGTCGTTCACAGGCGCGATATGGCCAAGGCCATACAGCCCGTCGTCAATGTAGACCACCTCATCCAGCATATAAACCGCCCCGCCCACAGTGATGCTTTGCGCGGGCGCAGCCATATCGCCTGCGAGCAGTTCCGCGCCTTTTTCCTTGCCATAGAACCAGCCGAAAAAGCCGGCCAGCTGTGACGAGAACGCCGCTACGGCCGCCGCCGCCAGCAGCATCAAAAGGATGGCAATCAGCACGGTACGCAGGCCATATCTGCCAGCGCCGCGCAGGCCGCCCGGTTTCCCGGCCGCTTCCTGCGCGCGGCCCTTTGCCAACGTTTCCTCCACCCTGCGCTGAAAGCTCAAGGGCGTGCTTCCGTACATGCGCTTCCATTCCTGCTGGTTCATCAGCGCACCTCCTCAAGCTCAAGGTTTTCCCGCAAAAGCTGCCGGCCCCGGTGCAGGCGCGATTTAAGCGTGCCCTGGGGAAGCTTCATCATTCCGGCAATTTCCTCTACGGTATAGCCCTCTACGTAATACAGTACCATGGGAAGCCGGTATTTTTCCGCAAGGGAAGTAAACAGCTGATATAAATTGGGGTTGGCGTCCGCCGCCAGTTCCCACTCGGGTGGGTCGCTAAAGAGCGTTTCGCGCTTGCGCTTGCGAAGCAGCGCATAGCATTCGTTAATGAGGATGCGCACCAGCCACTTATTCAGCGCGCGGTCATCCCTGAGGCTGCCGCGCTTGGCAAGCGCCTTCTCAATCGCTCCCTGCACCGCGTCCTCCCGGTCGCATAGCTGCGGCAAAATGGTGGCGGACACGCGATAGAGCGTATCCTGCATTGCCACAACGCGGCCGGCAAATTCCGCTTGTGTCATATCCAGCCTCCTGTGTATGGTGTGTAAGACATCTTACACTTTACAGATGTCTAGGCGCGGGCGAAGGTTGCATTTTTCAGGAATTTTCGCATTGTTTCCTATACGCAAAACGGGAGCCGGGCTCCTGCCCGCTCCCGAAGAAAAACTATACCCGGTCGTTCGTCGCGTTTCCGTTGCCAAAAATGGGAATGGCCTCGCCCAGGTAGGCAGGCGGCATACGCAGGGCGCACCATACCGCGTCCTTCACGCGGGCCAGCGCCTCGCGCGCGTTAAAAAAGCGCTGGCGCGCATAGCCGCGCAAATCGCTGGAAATGCCTGCCGCGCGCATCCCCATGGCGCGGGCGTTATAAATGGCGCGATAGAGATGATAGCCCTGCGTTACCACCACCACCTGTTCGCACTGGAAAATTTCGCGGGCGCGGTACATGCTTTCATAGGTGGAAAAGCCCGCGTGATCCATGAAGATATCCTCGCTGGGCACGCCCTGACGGATGGCATAGTCCTTCATGGCGTTTACCTCGTCATAGGTAACGCGGCCATGATCGCCGCTCATGAGCAGCTTGGGCGCAATTCCCTGCTGATAAGCGGCTATGCCCACATCCAGCCTGTCGCGCAGCATCTGGCTGGGCGTTCCGTCACTGCGCAGGCCGCAGCCCAGCACAAGGATGCAATCGCCGGAAAGCGCCTGCGCATTCTCCAGCATATAAACAGCGTCGCGCGTGCGGGCGATCATCCACACATTTGCCCCGAGAACGGCGGCGCATGCGGCCAGCGTAAGGCAACAAAGCCGGATACCAAGACGCTTGATACGCTTATGGCTTCCATGCTGCGGGTGGCGGGCGGTTTGGGGTTCGTTCATAACGCGTTCCTCGCTTTCCGTATTGCCTTGAGGGCGCAACAAGGCTTCAAAGATAGGAACGAATGCAGGGATGGGTTTTCTTCCCAAAAGAAAAAAGCCGTCCGCTCAGCCTTTTCTGCATTCCGCGTCCGGCTCAAAATCCACAGTGAAGCGGCCCGCGTCATCCACGTGGCGCGAGCCGCTTACCGTATTCCTGTTTCAAAACCATTCTTAACCTAAAAGAGCCTTCGTAATAGCTGGCTGCTTCTTACGCCTTCACCCGTCCGTCATACTCATGCACAATCTGCATAAACTCCTCGCCGGTGATGGTTTCCTTCTCCAGCAGGAACTTCGCCAGCTCGTCCATCAGCTCGCGGTTGTTCTCAAGAATTTCAACCGCCTTCTTGTGCGCGCCGCCAATCAGGCTTTGCACCTCCGCATCCACGCGGGCGCTGGTTTCAGCGCTGCACGCAAGCGATGTATCGGCGCTCAGGTAGGGGTTGTTCACCGTTTCCAGGGCCACCATGCCAAACTGCTCGCTCATGCCGTAGCGGGTAATCATGGCGCGGGCGGTTTGCGTGGCCTTTTCGATGTCGTTGCTCGCGCCGGAGGTGATGGAGTTGAACACCACTTCCTCCGCGGCGCGGCCGCCGGTAAGGGTGGTAAGCTGGTTGAGCATGTCCTCCTTGCTCATGAGCACGCGCTCGTCTTCCTCAATCTGCATGGTATAGCCCAGCGCGCCGGATGTGCGCGGGATGATGGTGATCTTGTGCACCGGGGCCGAATCCTTCTGGCGGGCCGCAACCAGCGCATGGCCGATCTCGTGATAGGCGATGATGCGCTTCTCATGCTCGTTAATCACGGCGCCCTTGCGCTGATACCCGGCGATGACGACCTCCACGCTTTCCTCAAGGTCGGTCTGGTTTACGGTGTCGCGCCCCATGCGCACGGCGCGCAGGGCGGCCTCGTTAATGATGTTGGCAAGCTCCGCGCCGCTAGCGCCGCTGGTGGCGCGGCCGATGGTGCCAAAGTCCACATTCGCGTCCATCTTCACGTCCTTGGCGTGCACCTTCAAAATCGCGATGCGGCCCTGCAGGTCGGGCAGCTCAACGGGGATGCGGCGGTCAAAGCGGCCCGGGCGCAAAAGCGCCTTATCCAGGCTTTCGGGGCGGTTGGTCGCGGCCAGGATCACCACGCCCTTGGTGCCGTCAAAGCCGTCCATCTCGGTAAGTAGCTGGTTTAGGGTTTGCTCGCGCTCGTCGTTGCCGCCCATGCCGGCGCCGCTGTCGCGCTTTTTGCCGATGGTGTCAATCTCGTCAATAAATACGATGCAGGGGGCCTTTTCCGCCGCTTGCTTAAACAGGTCGCGCACCTTGGCGGCACCCATGCCCACGAACATCTCCACAAACTCGCTGCCGGAGATGGAGAAGAACGGCACCTTCGCCTCGCCCGCGACGGCCTTGGCCAAAAGCGTCTTGCCCGTGCCCGGAGGGCCCACCAAAAGCGCGCCTTTGGGCAGCGAAGCGCCAATGTTTTTATACTTGTCGGGGTTATGCAAAAAGTCCACAATTTCGGTAAGGGCTTCCTTGGCCTCGTCCTGCCCGGCCACATCGGCAAAGGTTTTGCCGGTTTGGCTTTCCACGTAGATCTTTGCGTTGCTCTTGCCAAACTGCATGGCGTTGCCTCCCATACGCTTGGTAAGCATGCGGCCCAGCAGCTGGCCGATCACCACAAAGAATAGGATCGGGAATACCCAGCTGGCCAGGAAGGTAAGCAGGGGCGAATCCTGCGTGGGAATTGCCGTGGAAAACTTGGCCCCGGAGGCATACAGCCTGTCCACAAGGCTTTCATCCGGCCAACGGCCCGTTTTAAAAATGGTAACCTGCCCATTTTCATCCTTGCTGGTGAAGATGATCTGGTCCTCCTCCATGGCGACCTCATCCACCTGCTTTGCGTCGATCATGGAAAGAAAGTCGTTATAGCCAACCTCCGTCACCGGCGTTGCAAACAGCAGGGGAAATACCAATGCGTTAAGCAGCATCAGCACCAGCATGGCAATCAGGTAATAGAAAATCAATGGTTTTTTTGGTGATTTGTTTTCAACCTTCATGCGTTTCCGTTCCTCCTTCATCCTATGTATAGAGGATTTGCAAAATCCTTTTGTTTTAAGCAATTCGATTTTGCCGTTAGGAATCCTTCCAGCAAAGCGGTTATTTCACACATCGTTCATGGATTGTCCAAAAGAATCCGCCCGCGGCTTTGAAACCGCGGGCGGCCCTTTATTGGGCAATCCGTTCCTTAAGCATAAGGATGGCCTTTTCGTATCCCTGAAAGCCAAGCCCCTTGATTTGCGCGATGCAGGCCATGGCGGGGTAGCTGATGTGGCGAAAATCCTCGCGCTTGCTCACGTCGCTTAGGTGCACCTCCACGGCGGGCAGGGCCACGGCCTTGAGCGCGTCCAGGATGGCTACGCTGGTATGCGTGTACGCCGCCGGGTTAATCACAATGCCGTCCGCCTGGCCGTAGGCGCTTTGAATGATGTCCACCAGCTCGCCCTCGTGGTTGCTTTGGAAGCACTCCACCTCAATCCCCTCGCGGGCGCATACCGCGCGCACATACGCCAATAAGGCTTGAAAATCCTCCTTGCCATAGATGCCCGGCTCGCGCACGCCAAGCATGTTCAAATTGGGCCCGTTAATTACAAAGAGCTTCATTATATGCCTCCTCAATGGCCCGCGCGCAGGCGTCGGGCTGCTGGTTGTTGCTTACGGCCACATCGGCGCAGGCGGCATACAGCGGCGCGCGCTCCTGCCACATGGCCTTCAACCGTTCACGGCCGGTGGATAGCGGCCGGCCGTTCATGGGCAACGCGTCCACATCCCGCATAATGTGCACCACAAGGCCGTTCAGGCGCAGGTTTTCCCGGTTGAGCGGATTTTTGACCACGCCGCCGCCTGTTACCAGGATACGGCCGCCCTCCCGGCCATAGCGCGCCGTCAGCTCCGCCTCGCGCCTGCGGAAGCCGTCCTCGCCCTCCCGCGCAAAAATATCGGGAATGGACATGCCCGCCTCCTTCTCGATTTCTTTATCCAAATCGCAAAGGGGCAATTTCAGGCGTTTGGCCAGCAGGCTACCAAGGGTGCTTTTGCCCGAGCCCGGCATGCCCACCAGCACCAGGTTCATTACCTGGCGGCGCAGGGCCTTCTCCGCGGCTTGCGCCTTTTCTAAGGCGACGGGCGCGCCTGTAAACAGCTCGCAGGCGCGTACCGCCTGATACACCAGCATGCACAGCCCGCCCTCGCAGGGAATGCCCAGCGCCTGCGCCTGCTGCAAAAGCCGCGTGCGCAGGGGATTGTAAATCACATCCATAACGCCGCGCAGGCCCGGCAAGCGGGTCAAATCCACCGCCGCGGCCCCGGTATTTGGGTACATGCCCACCGGCGTGGTGTTGATGAGGTAGGCCGCGTCCGCATGCTTTTCCAGGGTATCATAGGTGTTGGAGCCGCCCCGGGAGATAACCACCGCCCGGCCCCCGTCCGCCTCCACCACGGCCCGCGCCGTGAGGGAGGTGCCGCCGCTGCCCAGAATGAGCGTTTTTTGCCCCCGGAATACGATGCCTGCGCGCCGGGCCATTTCCCGCATGCCGTAGGCGTCGGTGTTATCGCCAAAAAGCGTGCCGTCAGGGCGTTTCACAATGGTGTTTACACTGCCGATGCGCAGGGCCGTTTCCCCCATCTCGCTCAGGTAGGGAATCACCCTTTGCTTGTAGGGGATGGTCACATTCATGCCGTCAAAGCCGCCGGATTTCATAAACCCGTCCAGCCTTTCAGGCGGCATGGGCCAAAGGTCGTAGCTGTAATCCGCCAGCAGCTCATGCAGCATTTTGGAATAGCTGTGCGAAAGCCTTTCGCCAATCAATCCAAACCGTTTCATGCACGCGCCTCAAATCTCGGAATAGCTGCCAAGGTAGGTGAAGGTTTCCGGGCCCTCGTCCAGCTCGCTAAGCAATTGCAGGGCCGCCTGGTCATACACGGAAGCGTCCAGATCAAAGTAGAACATAAACTCAAAATCCGTACCGGCAATGGGGCGGCTTTCCAGCTTGGTCAGGTTTAGCCCCAGGGCGGAGAACTTCGCGATCATGCTGTACAGCGCGCCGGGCTTATGCTGCACATTTAGCATCAGGCTGATTTTGTCCGCTCCGGGATAGATTTCCAGGTTCTTGGCAATGCAGATAAAGCGGGTAAAGTTGCTATCGCTGTTGGAAACATCGGTCTTGAGCACGCTCAGGCCGTAAAGCGCCGCGCATACGGGCGAGGAAATGGCCGCGATATCGTCCCTTCCGCTCTCGCTAACCAGCTGGGCCGCTTTGGCCGTGTTTTCACACACGGTAATTTTTACGCCGGGCAAGCCCTTGAGGAACTCGCTGCACTGGCCAATGGCTTGCTCGTGGCTTACGATTTCCCGAATCTGGTTCAGTTTTGCGCCGGGCCGGGCCAGCAGGCGGTGGTCAATTTTGAGCCTTACGCCGCGCACGATGGAGAAGCGGTATTTGCGCATAAGGTCGTACACCTCGATCACCGATCCGAAGGAGCTGTTTTCAATCGGCAGCACGCCATAGCTGCACAATCCGCTGTCAATGGCCTGGAACACGCCTTCAAAGCGCTTGAAATACATAATGCTGGGTAGGGCGAACAGCTTATCGCACGCCTGCTGGCTGTACGCGCCCTCTACGCCCTGGCAGGCCACCACCGCCTGCTTTGGAAACAGCTTGGGCGTTTTTTCAATGGCGCGGGCAATGTGGTTGCTTAGCTCTGTGCGCTTGGTGATATAGCGCTGTTGATAGCTACGGCTGATATCAAAGATGGTATTGTACAGCAGCTTCACATACATCGCCATATCCTCGCCTACGGCGGCGGTTTGTTTATTGAGCACCTCGCGCTCGCGCGCGGGATCCAGCACGGGCAGGCCATGTTCTTTCTTATATTTGGCAATTTCCAACGCTACGCGCATGCGAGCGTCAAACGTTTCCACCAGTTTTGCATCGATATCGTTTATCTGGGTGCGAAGCTCCTGAATATCCATCCCTGCTATCAGCCTTTCTTATCTTCTTCAATGAGGGGCTTTTGCTATTCTTCCACGGCCAGGCGGATAAGCCTTGGCAGGTCGGCCACATCCATGCGGCGCAGCTCGCATGCGCCAATGGCGCGCGGCAATACAAAAACGATCTGCCCGCCCGCGCGCTTCTTATCCGAAAGCGCCGCGCCGCACAGGGCCTGCGCGCCATAGGGCGCGCTCACAGGCAGGTTGTTTGCTATGAGCGCCGCCTCAATCCGTTCGCGCACATCCGCGCCGCACAGGCCCAAGCGCTGCGCCAGCCGCGCGGCATATACCATGCCAACGGCTACCGCGTGCCCGTGCGAAATGCTAAAATGGCTGCACTTTTCAATGCCGTGCCCCAGCGTATGGCCCAGGTTGAGCAGCTGGCGGCTGCCGGTATCGCGCTCGTCCTCCTCCACCAGCTTGGCCTTGGCGGCCACGCAGGTGGCGATTACATGCTCCATCTGGCTCTGCCAGTTGCCGCCGCCAAGCAGCTCAAACAGCGCTTCGTCGCCCAAAACGCCGTACTTGATGGATTCGGCCACGCCGTCCGCCAGGGTGTCCGGCGGCAGGGTTTGAAGGGTATCGGGGTCTGCCAGCACAACCAGGGGCTGGTAAAACGCGCCCACCTGGTTTTTTCCTGCGGGCAGGTTTACGCCCGTTTTGCCGCCAACGCTACTATCCACCATGGCCAGCAGCGTGGTGGGTATCTGCATAAAGGCCACCCCGCGCAAATAGCTTGCCGCCGCAAAGCCCGCCATATCGCCTACCACGCCGCCGCCCAGCGCCACAATCACATCCGTGCGGGTAATGTGCTCAGCCGCCAAAAAATCCAGCATCTGGGCCCAGGTGGCGATGTTCTTATGCGCTTCGCCGTGCGGGATCATGAACCGGCATGCACGAAAGCCGCTGCGCGAGAGCGACGCTTCCACCACCCCGCCGTAAAGCGCGTCCACGGTATCGTCCGTAAGGATGGCCGCCGCGCAGGCGCGGCCTCCCAAAGCCGCCTTGAGCACCTCGCCGCTGCGCATAAGCAAGCCACGCTCGATAAGCACGTCATAGGGCTTCCCAGCCGCCACATGAACCGTAGTCATGGCTCATCATCCTTCCTATCCACAATTTCCTTGCGCTCGGAGCCCTCGCGAAGCAGGGCGCACAGGCGTTCCTCATCCGCGCGCGCCAGCGCGTCGCGGTACTCGTTAAGGTGTTCAATCAGCGCGTCCAGCTCGCCAAGCAGGGGCTCGCGGTTGAGCATAAACAGCTCCGTCCACATATGCTCGCTCAAGCGCGCCACGCGGGTCATATCCTTAAAGCTGCCTGCGGAAAAGCCATGGTGCTCCATCGCCTCCGGGCTTTTCACATACGCGCTGGAAACCACATGCGCCAGCTGGGAGGTGTAGCCGATGACCCGGTCGTGCTCCTCGGGCGTCGTCATCACCACGCGGGCAAAGCCCAGGCCGCGGAAAAAGTGCTTGAGCTCCGCCAGGGTTTGGATATCCGTGCCCGGCGGCGGTGTCAAAATCATAGAGGCGTTGTCAAACAGCGTGGCGGTGGCATGGTCAAAGCCGGAATACTCAATGCCCGCCATGGGGTGGCCGCCCACAAACAGGAAGCCGCGCTCCTTTGCCGCCGCAAACAGGGGTTCGCACACCGCGCGCTTTACGCCACACAGGTCGATCACCCAGGCGCCGGGCTTCATTTGATCCGCATGCTCCTGCACGTAGGCCACGGCGGCCTTGGGCCAGGTGGCCACAAACACCATGTCGCAAATGCCCAGGCGCTCGGGCGTGAGCTCCCCGTCGATAGCTTCCAGCAGCTTGGCCTTGTACATGACCTGCGCATTGGTATCAAAGCCAAGCACCGTATGCTGCGGCGCGTTCTTTTTTAGCGTTTTGGCCATGGAGCCGCCAATCAGCCCCAGGCCGATCACCGCAATATTCATACGCGTCCCTCCTTGGGCATATGGTAGGCATAGGGAAGCACCGCGTTAACGGCATGCATCACATCGTCAAACGCATCCGGCGTAAGGGACTGCGCGCCGTCGCACAGCGCGTGCTTGGGGTCGTTATGCACCTCGATCATCAAGCCGTCGGCCCCGGCGGCGGCGGCGGCCAGCGCCATGGGCTTGACCATCCAGGCGATGCCCGTGGCATGGCTGGGATCCACAATCACCGGCAGATGCGTCATCTTTTTAAGCATCGGCACGGCGGACAGGTCCAGCGTGTTGCGGGTAGCGGTTTCAAACGTGCGGATGCCGCGCTCGCACAGCACCACCTGGCTATTGCCGCCCGCCATTACATATTCCGCGCTCATCAGCAGCTCCTGAAGCGTGTTGGCCAGGCCGCGCTTAATCAAAATGGGCTTGCCGGTATGGCCCAGCTCCTTAAGCAGCTCAAAGTTTTGCATGTTGCGCGCGCCCACCTGGATCACATCCACCTCGTCAAAAAGGTTGAGCTGGCTCAAATCCATAATTTCGGTTACAACGGGCAGGCCGGATAGGCGCTTAGCCTGCAAAAGCAGCTCCAGCCCATGGCCGCGCAGGCCCTGGAAGGCATAGGGCGAGGTGCGGGGCTTAAACGCGCCGCCGCGCAGCATGGTTGCGCCCGAGGCCTTTACCGCCTGCGCAATCTCGCACACCTGTTCCTCGCTTTCAATGCTGCACGGGCCGGCAATCACGGTAAAGCCGCCCCCGCCTATCTGCGTATCGCCCACGGGGATAACCGTATCGTCCTCATGGAATTTGCGGTTCGCGTTTTTATAGGGCTCCTGCACGCGCTTTACATCCTCCACAATATCCAGCGCGCGCAGCAGATCGATATCCACAACGGACGTATCGCCCACCAGGCCCAGCACCGTGTGCGTTTCTCCCTCGGACGGGTGGATGGTGATATCCAGGCTTTGCAGCCAGGCAACCAGGTTGTTCAGTTGTTTTTCATCCGGGTTTTTCTTAAGAATCACGATCATACGGGGGTACCTCCTTCATTCTCACGAAAAAACCCCCGCGGCATTGGCCGCGAGGGTTTTGCTTCGATCTGAAAGCTTACTCCACAGCACAACGCAAATGAGCCTTACGCATATACGTAAAGCTAAAATAAAAGGAATACGCCGCGCTGAAAAGGGAACCTTGCCTATTCATCAGCCCGACCTCCTTGCGTTAAACTGCTTGCTGGCATGATAGCACCATCTAACGCGCTTGTCAATGGTTTTTTTGATAAATGAAACGGAAACGCCGCCGTGCGCTCCATTGCGTTTCCAAAGGAAAAGAGGTATACTATGCGCGGCATTTCCAGTTATCATAAGGCTTTAGCGCAGGGGTGGAAGGGGTATGGCCAACTTTACCAAAAAAGCGATCCGCGACTCGTTTGTGAAGCTGTTAGGCGAAAAGCCCTTTAGCCAGATCACCGTTCGGGATATCGTGGATGACTGCGGCGTAAACCGCAATACCTTTTATTATTATTTTCAGGATTTGCCCCAGCTGGCGGAAAGCGTTGTGAACGAGGACGCGGAGCGGATGATCCGGGAGCATCCAACCATCGATTCCATTGAGGAATGCCTGAACGCCGCCATTGAATTCGCGCTGAAAAACCGCAGGGCTGTGCTGCATATGTATCACTCTATCAACCGCGATATTTACGAGCAGTACCAATGGCGGGTGTGCGAGCACGGGGTAACGGCCTATCTGGACGGCGTCCTCGCCGGGCGGCGCGTGCCGGAGGCGGACCGCAGGCTGATGACCGACTATTTGAAATGCATATGCTTTGGGCTTATCATCGCCTGGCTGGAACAGGGCATGACGGAGGATATCCAGTCCCGCTTCCGCCGCCTTTGCGAGCTTAAACAGGGCGATTTGGAGCGGCTGATTGAGCGATGCGAAAGGAAGGAATAAACCAGACAAAAGCAGCCCCTTTGCCTAAAAACCAGGCAAAGGGGCTGCTTTTGTCCGTATGAAGGGCAACGCTTCCTGGCTATAATGGGATTGTAACCAAAAACAAGGAGGCGCCCCGTATGTATTATTCAAGCGGCAATTATGAATCCTTTGCCCGTCCTCAAAAGCCGGAGGGCGTAGACCAAAAATCCGCCTACATTATCGGAACCGGCTTGGCGGCGTTAACAGCGGCCTGCTACCTGGTGCGCGACGGCCAAATGAAGGGCGAGCGCATCCACGTGTTTGAAAAAGACCCCATCCCCGGTGGGGCCTGCGATGGCTGGGAATACCCGGGCGTAGGCTATGTGATGCGCGGCGGCCGCGAGATGGACAACCATTTCGAGGTCATGTGGGATCTGTTCCGTTCCATTCCCTCCATCGAAACGGAGGGCGTCAGCGTTCTGGACGAATACTACTGGCTGAACAAGAAGGACCCCAACTACTCCCTTTGCCGCGCGACAGTCAACCGCGGCGAGGACGCGCATACCGACGGCAAGTTCGCCCTGTCGGATAAAGCGGCGATGGAGATCATGCGGCTGTTCTTCACCCCGGACGAGCAGCTCTATGACAAGCGCATTACCGATTTCTTTGACGATGAGGTGCTCAACTCCAACTTCTGGCTCTACTGGCGCACCATGTTCGCCTTTGAAAACTGGCATAGCGCCTTGGAGATGAAGCTTTATATCAAGCGCTTTGTGCACCATGTAGGCGGCCTGCCGGATTTCAAGGCCCTGCGCTTTACAAGGTACAATCAGTATGAGTCCATGATCCTGCCCATGATCAAGTATCTGGAAGCCCACGGCGTGCAGTTCCACTATAACACCAAGGTGGTGAACGTGGAATTTGACCTTAAGCCCGGCAGGAAGCAGGCCAAGCGTATCGAGCTGCTTTCGGAAGAACGGACCTCGTATGTGGATCTTACCGAAAACGATCTTGTGTTTATCACCAATGGCGGCTGCGTGGAAAACTCCACCATGGGCTCCCAGAATACTCCCGCCGCCTTCAATACCGAAATCAAGGCGGGCGGCGGCTGGGATATGTGGCGTAGGATTGCGGCCCAGGATCCCTCCTTCGGCCATCCCGATAAGTTCTGCTGCGATCCCGAGCAGTCGAATTGGATGAGCGCCACGGTCACCACGCTGGATCAGCGCATCATCCCCTATATCAAGGCCATCTGCAAGCGCGACCCCTTCACGGGCGGCGTTGTAACCGGCGGCATCGTGACCGTAAAGGATTCCGGCTGGCTGATGAGCTGGACCATCAACCGCCAGCCCCAGTTCCGCGAGCAGCCCAAGGATCAGTGCCTGGTATGGGTGTACGGCCTGTTCTCCGACAAGCCCGGCGATTATGTGAAAAAGCCCATGCGGGATTGCACCGGCAAGGAAATTTGCATGGAGTGGCTGTACCACATCGGCGTGCCGGAGAGTGAAATCGAGGATATGGCGGAGCACAGCGCCAACACGGTTCCGGTTATGATGCCCTACATCACCGCCTTCTTCATGCCCCGCGCCGCTGGCGACCGCCCGGATGTGGTGCCCGAGGGCGCTGTGAACTTCGCCTTCCTGGGCCAGTTTGCCGAAACCAAGCGCGATACCATCTTCACCACCGAGTATTCCATGCGCACCGGTATGGAGGCGGTCTATACGCTTCTAAACGTAGACCGCGGCGTGCCGGAGGTTTGGGGCAGCACCTACGATATCCGCGACCTGCTCAACGCCACCGTTCAGCTTCGGGATGGAAAGCCCATTACGGAAATGGATATGGGTTTCATAGAAAAAATGGTTGTAAAGAAGCTTCTGGAGAAGATACAAGGAACCGATATTGAAAAGCTTCTCAAAGAGCATCGCGTAATATAAGCCGCCTGGCAATGGCGGATGCAATGAAGAAAGCTCCCGCGCCCCGCCGCATTTCCCCAGGGGCGCGGGAGCCATGCCCCTGCATGCGAAAGGAGGCGTTGACGGTGTATTCAAGCAAGCGGATGAAGGCCGCAAAAATTGGCTATATCGCGCTTTCCGCGCTGCTGTGCGCGCTGGGCGCCGCGCTGATGGCGTTCCCGGATTTTTCCACGATCCTGCTTTGCAGAATCAGCGGCGGCTTTATGATCGTATTCGGGCTGGTAAAAATCACCGGCTATTGCTCAAGGGATCTGTACAGGCTGGCGTTTCAATTTGACCTGGCCTTTGGCATTTTGCTCATCGCCCTTGGCGCGCTATTGGTCCTCCGCGCAAATGCGATGGTCAGCCTTGTGTGCGCCATCCTGGGAATTTGCGTTCTGGCCGACGCGCTTTTCAAAATCCAAATTTCCATTGATTCCAAAGCCTTTGGTATCCGCAGCTGGCGGCTCATCCTGACCTTGGCCATTCTCACGGGCGCGGCTGGTTTCGCGCTGCTCCTAAGGCCCTGGGAAAGCGCGCGGGCGGTCATGCTCCTGCTGGGCGTTTCCCTGCTTGCGGAGGGCCTGCTGAACCTGGTTACCATATTGACGGCCGTGCAGCTTATCCGCGGACGGATGCCCAAAACGGCTGAAGCGGAATAGAACGCGTTTTTCCAAAGCGGATTCTCCCTTGAGGGCCGGCGCCGGGAACAGGGCGCGCCCTTTTTTCTTTTCCGGGATCGTTCTATTCCTCTATCACGCGCACGCTGCTGCCACGGGATGGCGTGGCGTACACCAGCACCTTGCGCGAGATGCAGGCCTTAAGCGCCGGCACATGCGATATCACGCCAATCAGCCGCTTGCCGCCCGCCAGCTCCTCCAGCACGTCCAGGGCGCGGCGCAGGCTTTCCTCGTCCAGGGAGCCAAAGCCTTCGTCAATAAACAGCGTGTCCAGCCGCACGCCGCCCTTGCGCGCCTGGGCCGCATCCGCAAAGCCCAATGCCAGCGCCAGCGAGGCCAGGAACGATTCGCCGCCCGAAAGCGTGCCTACGTCGCGCACCTTGCCCGTGTGGCGGTCCAGCACGTCCAGGGCCAGGCCCGCCTTGCCGCTTAGCCCCTCCTCCTGTTTCTGGCACAGGCTGAAGCGGCCGCCGGACATGCGGTCCAGCCTGTGATTGGCTTCCAGGATAACGCGGCGGAAATAATACTGCAAAATGTAGTTTTCAAGGGGAATCTTCTGCGCACCCCTCACATTGCCGGAGGCCGTGCGGTACAAATCATCCACAACGCCCAGCTCCCCGGCGCAGGCATCCGCCTGCGCCGCCGCCTGGCGTATGCTTTCCACAAGCGCCGTATTGTTGCTCTGCCGCGCCTCCACCGCCTTTTCCTGGGCAAGCAGCCGCCGGCTTTGCATTTGCAGCTCTTCCACACGTTGCTTAAGCGTTTGAACGTCGATACGCTCCTTGCCGGCCCATAGCTCGCCCAGGCTGGCCTGGGCCGCCTGAGCGGCTGCCAGCTCGCCCTCGTAGCGGGTAAGCTGGGCCGTTATGCGGCTAACCGCCTGTTCGTCCGCGGCGGCGGCGCGATAGGCCGCTTCATCCGCAAAGCCGTTATCCCCCAGGGCGTTCAGGTAAGCGCCGCGCGCCTCGCCGGCCGCCGCCGCCTGCGATGCCAGCGCCCCCCTGGCGGAAAGCAGCAGCGCCTGCGTCGCGTTCAGGGCGCTTTGCGCCTGCTGATCGCGCCTTTGCGCGGTTTCCATATCGCGCTTGAGCTGCTCAATGGTCTGGGTAAACTGCGCGTGCTTGCGCACGCACTGCTCCTCCAGTTCGCGGCTGGGCTCCTTGCCGCCAATCGCATCGGACAGCTGCCCGGATAGGTTTTCCAAATCGCGCCGTCCCTCCGCGCAGCGCTGCGACAGCGCCTGGGCGGAAGCGTCCGTACTGTCGCGCAGGGCGGCTGCCGCGTCTATTTGGGCCTTTGTGGGCGCGTCGCTCAGGTGCGCGGCGGGGCATGGATGCTCCCTTGCCCCGCATACCGGGCAGGGTTGGCCCGCGCGCAGCCTGTCCGCCAGCACGCCCGCCTGGTCGGCCAGATACAGCTCCGATAGCCGCGTATAGGCCTGCGCGGCTTTTGCCTTTTCGCCAAGCGCGCTTTCCAGCTCCGCGCGGCGCTGGCTTAGCGCCTTTTCCGACTGCCGGTACGTTTTGAAAAGGGGCAGGGCCTGCGCAAGCCGCTGCTGCTTGCGCTCAAGCTCATGCAGGCGTTCCTCCTGGCCTATGGCAGCGGCCTGCGCCCGGGCTGCCGCCTGGGCCTCCTCCTGGGCCCGGCGCAAGGCCTCCTGCCGCTGGCACGTTTGCTCTTGCAAATCCTCCAGCCGCTTTTGTTCGCGCAAAGCGCCCTCCTCAAACCGGCTTACGGCCTGCGCGCGCCGCGCCTGCTCCAGCGTTTGGGAAAGCGCGGCCATCTCCGGGCCGCGCGCAAGCAAAGCGTTTGTCTGCGCCTGCTTCTGCCGCAGGCTATCCACGCCCCGGTTTTGCGTTTCCGCGCCGTTTAGCTCCGAAACGGCGGCGCTCAGCTCGCCCTCCAGGCGCTCCCGCTCCTCCGTAACCTGCCTGAACTGCTCCCCGTCGCGGCAGATTAGGGCCTGCACGGCCTCCAAAAGCCTTGCGCCATGAACGCTGCTGGCGGCATATTCCGCCATGGGCCATTGCGCCTCCCAATCCGCATCGTAGCGCAGCTGGGCCGCCAGGGCGGTATAGGCGGTTTGGGCCGCATCATATGCTGCGGCGGCCTGCGCGCGCCGGTCCCGCAGGATGGACGTAATATCCTCATACAGCTGCGTATCAAAGATGCGCCGGAAAATAGCCGCGCGCGTTTTGCTGTCCGCCCGCAGGATGGAAAGGAAATCCCCCTGCGCAATCATCGCAACCTGCGCAAACTGCCCCGCGGAAAGGCCCAAAAGCTCCTCCACGGCCGCGTTCACGGTTTCAATCTTCGTCCAGGAGCGGCCATCCTCGCAGCGCAGCTCCGCCTCGGGCGCGCAGGGCGTTTTGCGGCCCGGTTTTGCATATTCCGGGCTGCGCCGCGCGGTATAGCGCTTGCCGCCGCTTAGAAAGGTAAAGCTTACCCAAGTATCGGCCGAGGGGGCGGCAAAATCGCTCCGAAAGGATTTTCCGCTGCGCCGCTTGGCCCCGCCGCTGGCAACGCCGTAAAGCGCAAAGGAAATAGCGTCAAACAGCGTGGTTTTGCCCGCGCCCGTATCGCCGGCGATCAGGAACAGCCCGCTTTCGCCAAGCAAGGTAAAATCCACCGTTTCCAGGCCGGCATAGGGCCCAAAAGCGCTCATTTCAAGCCTGATCGGGCGCATAACGCCTCGCCTCCGCTTCCTCAATCACCTGCCGCATCACAGCAACGCGCCTTTCATCCGGCGGCTGGCGGTTATTTTGCGCCTCATAAAACGCCATAAAGTGCTCCAGGGGACTAAGGGCCTCCGCCGCCTGCGCCTCCACAAACGCGGTTTCCTCATTGGTGCGGCTGTTGTGAATGCGCATACCCAGCAGGTTTGGGTAGGTCAGGCGCAACGCGCCCAGCGCGTCCGGCAGGGCGTCCTCGTCGGTGAGCACGGCATACACGTAGTCCTCGCTGTAACGCTCGGGCGCGGCCACCTCCCTCAGGCAGCCCGTTACGGCGCGCAGCTCGTGAAGCGGCGCAAACGGCGCGGCCTCCGCCTTGGCGCCCGTCCCCTTTGGGCCCAGCGTTACCATCAGCGCGGCCTTTTTTTGATGTTCCTCCGACAAGGAATACTTAAGCGGCGAGCCGCAATACCGCAACCTGCCGCCGCACAGCTTTTGGGGCGAATGCAGGTGCCCCAGCGCCACATAGTCAAACCCTTCAAAAACGGAAGCGCTGATTTGATCGATACCGCCGATGAGGCGCGTTTCGGATTGGCAGCTTTCCGCCCCGCTCACATACTGATGGGCCACCAGCACATTACGCGCGCCCGCATCCAGCTTTGCGGTGGAAAGCGCCGCGCGCGCCGCGTCCTCGTAGGTGTGAACGTCCTCAAAATAGGGTCTAACGGCCCCTGGACGCAAAAACGGCATCAGCCATACGTGTACCTCGCCATATTCATCCCTAAGCACCTGGCGGGTTAACGCGCCGTCAAAGGCGGGAGCCATAAAAACGCCGCATTCGCCCAGCAGCTCCCGGCAGTACGCCACCTGCTCCGCGCTGTCGTGATTGCCGCTCACCGCCAGCACGGGCTTATGCAGGCGGCTTAGGGCTACCAAAAAGTCGCTTACCACGCGTATGGCTTCCGCGCCGGGCTGCGCCTTATCGTACACATCGCCCGCAAGCAGCACCGCGTCGCAGGCCTGCGCCATCGCAAGCGCCTGCTGGAGCGCATGCCGCTGATCGTCCAGCAGGCTGAGGCCGCCAAGCCGCCTGCCGATATGCAAATCGGAAAGGTGAAGAAATTTCATCGTTTGTTATGCTCCTTCTCCCCGCGCCGCCGCAATCCGCGCGTTCGCAAAGCGGCGAAGAGCGCGCTCCATCCCATGCGTTCCAGCGCCGGTCAGCCATGCTTTTCTTCTCCTGCCCATCGTACCTTTTTTATCCGTAAAATGCAATAGCGCGGGGTTTGGACGCAAGGTTTTGCGCCCAAATCAGGCCGTCGAAAAAGCTCGCCTGCGGCGATCTTTTCCGCCGAGAGTTGCGCCGTTCGCCTACTCGCTACGCTCGCCGGGCGGCGAACGGCGTAAGGAAACCTTGCTACGCAAGGCTTCCGGCCCCACCGCACATGTCGCTGGGGCCGGATTACACTTGGAGGTTGACGGAGGGAAGCGGTGGCCCTGTGGGCCATTGCCCGAAGGGCAAAGCGACCCGCAGGATATCAACCGAAATGAGGGCTGGCCACGGCAGTGGCCAGAACGACGATTGAGGTTGCGGGTCCGCGGCCCTCCAAACCTCCCTGGGGTTTATCGACAGGCTGGTTTGGACGCAAGGTTTTGCGCCCAAATGCCTTCCTTTTTTCTGCCAAATGCGGTAAAATAGATTGAAAAGCAGCATCATTTGCATGAAGGGGCCGTGCCGCATGATTGAACTCATTATCAACCCCATCGCCGGAAATGGATATGCCAAGCAAATCGGCAAAGAGATCGGGCAGCTGCTCGACCAGCGGGGCATTGCCTATACCGCGCGCCTGACAAGCCATCCCGGCCACGCAACCGAGCTGGCGCGCGAGGCCGCCGCACGCGGGGCCGATACGGTGGTTTCCGTTGGCGGCGACGGCACCCTCACCGAAACCGCCGCCGGCCTGCATGGCACCGGCACGGCCCTGGGCGTTATCCCTGCCGGCACGGGGAACGATTTTGTGAAAACCATCGGCACCCCCAGGGATTGGCGCGCCGCTTTGGAGTTTATCCTTTCCCATCCCGCGCGGCCCGTGGATACTGGCTGCGCAAACGACCGGTTCTTTCTAAACGTGTGCGGCACGGGCTTTGACGTGATGGTGTTGGATTACGCCGCCTCCGCCAAAAAACGCGTGCGCGGCATCTGGCCGTACCTGTACGGGGTTGTGCGCGCCATCGCCGCCTTCAAGCCCATTCCCATGCGCATTCAAATCGGCTCCGAAACCGTGCTGGACGGCAAATACATGATCTGCTCCATTGGCAACGGCCGCTACATAGGCGGCGGCATCCCTATTACGCCGTTGGCGGATGTGACCGACGGCCAGTTTGAGCTGCTGGTGGTGGACGCCGTCCCCCGCTGGCGGATTCCCTTCTACCTGCCTTCGCTGATGCTGGGCACGCTGTACAAGCGCAAGCCCGCGCACCGCTACCTCGCGTCGCACTGCGTGCTCTCCTCCCCGGATATGCGCATGAACCTGGACGGCGAAATCTTTCCCATGCCGGATACGCGCTTTGAATGCCGGAGCGGCAGCCTGCTTTTGCACTGGTAAGCCCGCGTCCTCTTTGTAAAACTTGCCGCCGGACGGTTTTATGCGCCGTTTTATGCTATAATAACCCTGGAGGAAACTTACGCTTGGGCCGGCCCGTGCGCGCCGCAGGGCGAATAGTGGTCATTTGCAAGTTAAGGTCGGCTTTAGCGTACAATCTGTGGGGGAGGTTTTTTGCCGCAAAAGCCGCGGCGCAACGCTCCACCCCGTATAGAAAAAGGAATGCGGCCGGAACGGTTCAACGAAAGGATGGAACGCACATGGCAAACCTTGGAAACAATGTGAAATTGGCATTTTTGAAGGGACTGGAGGCCATTGGAAACGGCGCTAGCAATATGGCCTCCAACGCGCACCACAGGCTGAACGAAATCAATTTGGAAACCCGCCGCCGCGAGCTGATGAGCGAGCTGCCCGTGCGGGCGCTGGATTTGTGGCAAAACGGCGCGGAGCTGCCCGAGCCCCTCAACGCCATGCTGCGCGAGCTTAGCGAGCTGGATGAGCAGCTTACCGTGCTGCGCGCCCAACGCTACGCACGGGTAGAGGTTGAAAAGGACTCCCAGGATGAAGGCGAGGGCGCCGGGGAGGACGGCGCCGAAAAGCAGCCTTCCGAACTGCCGGAGGGGGCCGTTGTGGAGGAAGAGGCCGCAGACGGCCAGGAGGCCCCGCAGAGCGCAGAGCCCGACGGCGAGGCGCAGGAAGCGGCGGAACCCGCATGCGCCGAAGCGCCCGTTGAGGATGAAACCGGCGAGAGCGCCCCTATTCTTTAACGCAGAACAGGAACGTTAACGGGCGGCTTGCGCCGCCATTGCGCAAAGCATAGGGAACCCCTATGCAAAAGGCCCTTCGTAGGCCGCGGCCAGCCGGTATTAGATATAGGAGCAAGGGTATGCCAGAATTAACGTCCATGATGAATATCGGCAAAGAGATGGCAAGAAAGCTGACGGCCGTTGGCATCGATTCCTCTGAAAAGCTGATTGCGCTGGGCTCCAAGCAGGCTTTTCAAAAGCTGAAGGAAAACTATCCCCAGGTTTGTTTGGTGCATTTATACACTTTGGAAGGCGCTATTCAAAACCTTGCATTCAACCGTCTTTCGGAAGCTACCAAAAAAGAATTGAAGGCATTCAGCGATTGGGAAAAGCGGCGCTGCTCATTGTAACGCAATCGCCATATGTTTCGCGCATGCTGCCACGCGGCATGCGCTTTATTGATAGATTTGTTTCAACCCTGACGGCCCTTGTCAGGTTTTTGCCGCTATGCTGGGGCCGAAAGGCAGGTTGAAACAATGCATTCCACGAAGCTTTTGTACCTCTTTTAACGGTTTTGCGGATTGGGAGCCTTCCTACCTGTGCGCCGGGCTTGCCGGGGCAGGCTGGCAAATCGTTTCCGTTACGCGGGACGGCAAATCCATCCGCTCCATGGGCGGCTTGCGTATCCAGCCGGACTGCGCCCTAAGCGATATCCCGCAGGCGTTTGATTTGCTGGCGCTGCCATCCCTGGGGCGAAAGCCCGCGCGTTTACGCCTCCGGCCTTTAGCGGCCTTCCGCGCGTCTAAGGCGCATCAGGTCGCTGTACCCAATCCAGATGGTCCATACGTAGGCGCACGTTTTGGGAATCATCAGCATGCCTACAAGCGGAGCCGCATCCGCCCACAGCACAACGGGAATATAAAACGCAAAGCTCAACACGATGGTCAGCCACATCCAGCGGAAGGCCGTATCGTTTTGGGCTTTTGCGTTGCGGTAAAACAGCACGATCACCATCAGGCCCATCAGCGCAAAGGGAATGTTGCGGTAGATTCCCCATGCAAGCGGCGCGTCCGCATCCAGCCAGCGGTTTTGCGGGAACAGGCACAGCGCCACCCGCACAAGCGCCAGCCCATATACCGCCGCCGTAAGCCCCCTTTTCCCTTGAACCTTATAGCGCAGCCGCCATACATAGTACAGCAGCACATAGAACGCCGTCATGGTTATGGAGGTGATCAGCTTGCCCGCGCCCAGCGCCGCGGCATAGTTTCCCAGCCCTGTGGTGCACAGCGCCACCGCGCGCGGAACCAGATGGAACGCATCGCCCGCGCCAAGCGTTACGGCCATAATGCCAAACAAACGGTGCTGGCGGCTTTGCCCGCTCATGCGGATCATGCGTACGCCCAGCACAAGTACCGTGGTTAGGTATACAATATCAAACAGCGTTTCCATTATTGCCTGCATATGCCTCATCCTTTCCTTCTGGCTTCCAAAGCGTCCCTCAGCAGCGCCTCCAGCAGCGCCGAGCGGCTCCGGCCCAGCAATACCTCCATACGGTAAAAGTCCAAAACAAGCTCCGCCAACGCCTGGGGCGTAACAGGCGGCCGCCATTCCAGCCCGCCGTAAAGCGGGTCGCGAAGCAAAGCGTCCGTAAGCATGGCGCGCATATGCGCAAACGCATCTTGCATGGCCTCCTGCCCACGGCGGTCATTTTTGACAACCAACGCATGCTGCGTAAAGAAACCAGGGTACTTTTCCGCACCCTGCGCAACGCAATCCCCCACGGCGCGCACCATCGGCAAAAACGCCGTCCACGGCCCGCCCTGCATCACCGGCGCAAAAATTTCCTGCCAAATTTGCCCGATCACGGCAATCACCAACGCCGCCTTGTCAGGAAAATAATGATAGACCGTGCCCACCGCAATGCCGCAGGCCGCGGCCACGCCGCGTATGTTCAGCGCCTCCATGCCCTTCGTTAACGCGATATCGCGGGCTTTTTGCAAAATTTCCTCCCGCGAGGTGGCAAGCGTATTCAAACCTTCCCTCCTTCCATCATCACGCCAAAATGAACGATGTTCATTTTATGCGATTCCTTCTCCTTTGTCAAGCGGAAACTTTTGATATCGTTAAAAATGGCAGCGCTTGCTGCGCAAGCACCGCCCAGACTGTCGATAAACCCCATAGGAGGCTTGGAGGGCCGCAGCCCTCCAAGTGTAATCCGGCCCCAGCGACATGCGCGGTGGGGCCGGAAGCCTTGCGTAGCAAGGTTTCCTTACGCCGTTCGCCGCCCGGCGAGCGTAGCGAGTAGGCGAACGGCGCAACTCTCGGCGGAAAAGATCGCCGCAGGCGAGCTTTTTCGACGGCCTGGGCGGCGCTTGCTGCGCAAGCACCGCCACTTCCTTTAGTTCAGGTTCTCCACCAGCATGAGCGGCCCATCCTCATAAAGCAGAGGATATTCGCCTAAAATGTCCCAGTCCATGCCAACGTCGTGGCAAATCAGGTACGCATGCTCCTCCTCCTCGCAAAAGGCCTCAATGCCGCCGTTCACGCATTGCAAATCCCCCACGAGCATGGCGCACAGCTGGTCATCCTGCACCCAGGAGCGGTAATCCACCGCGTAATAGTTATTCTCGGATTCGTATTGGATATATATGCGCGCGCCGGGATCCGTTTCGCGGTCAAAGCACTCCGTCAGCAGACGCTGGTAACGGTCGTCCATGGTTTGGGCAGATACCGTTTGTCCATTCCCCACAGCAAGGTAGAGAAGCGCCGCACAGGCCGCCGCCACGCATGCGGCGCGCACTGCCAGGCCCTTGCCCGCACGGGGGCTGGCAAGCCTGCGGCAGCTCATGCCAAAGCCCACGGCCAGCGCGGGCGCGCATACATATACATACCAACGCAGCTTGCTAACGCACAAGCTGTACACTACCACCGGAACCGCAAACCACAAAAGCACGCCCCATTGATCCTTCGTGAGGCGGCGGCTGCCAAGCAGCTTCCAAATCAACGCGCCCAGGCATAGCGCGCCGCCAGCCGCCATGGCGGGGTTGCCCAGCAGGAACGCCACATAATACAGCGGCCCGCCCTCGTGCGATTCCAGCACCGTGGACGCCCGTTTCGCCACGTCTATCAAAAGCATCTTTTCAAAAAATGCCCAGCCATCCCGCAAATAGCGCGCGACCGCCCAAGGCAAAATGGGTAGCAGCCCAAAGAGGATCAGCAGCAGATAGTTTTTCACACGCAGCTTTTTGATCTGCCCTGTAACGCATACATAGGCAAAGCAGGTAACGGGAATCATGGCGGCGTGCCAGCTTTTGCTCAAAAAGGCCAATCCAAAGCAGAGCGCGCTGCCATAGAGCATGCGTACGTCGCGCCCGCTTTCCAGCATGAACAGCATGGCAATCACATAAAACAGGATCATCAGCGCGTCCGCGTCGCCCGCGCGGCCAAAATGGTGGCCGTATACCCAATCGCACCCCAGCAGCACAAACAGCGCCGTCAGGCTGGCCACGCTGCCATAGCGCTTTTTGAGCCACAGGGATAGGATGAGCATGGTAAGCATTGCGCTTACCGCGCTGTAAAACCGAAGTCCCATCGCGCCAAAGCCAAACAGCCGGTACCCCAGGATGATCAGGTATTCCGAAAGCGGCGGCTTCAGGTTCCAGTAATCCGGCTCGCCATTAAAGGTGGTTACCACATAATCCCCGCTGAGCAGCATTTCATACGCATTCACGCCATGCCGGGCCTCGTCGCAGTCGCTAAGCGCCGCGCCGCCCAGGTTAAAGAACAGCAAAAAGCCGCCTGCCGCCAGCAGCAGCGCAAGCAAAGCCCAATAGGCCGCCTTTCGCGCGGGCAATCCTTTGTGCGCCATCGTCCTCTCCCCTTCCGCCCTTTCTAACCCTTCAACGCCACATTGGCTAAAAACTCTACCGTCCACTCGTCATGCGCCTGCGTTCCCAGGGGCAGCCGGCACCTTGCCCGGCCCTCGCTTTCCACATGCACCAGCGCGGGCCAGCGCTTCCCGCCGTCCGAGCAAACAGCCCTGTATTCGCCGCGCGGCACATCCTGCTTGCCGTTTGGGGTCATGCGCAGCACGCAGTGTTCGCTCTCATGGCATGCAACCGCGGCCTGCCGCATGAACGGCCTGCCCAGCAGCCTGGCAGCATGCGCCACATCCCCCTGCCCAAGCAGCGCGCGGATGGCGGTGGAGCTCACCTCCGCCCCATCCAGCGTGATCTTGGGTACCACGGAGGCCGCAAAGCCCAACGCGCCGCCCAGCGCGCTCAGCAGGGCAGGCGTGCCCCTGCCCTCTCTTCCATATGTATGGTTATACCCGCATACCACATCCGTGGGATGGAAGCGCCTTACCAGCTGCCCCACATATTCTTCAGGCAGCATGTCCATCACGCTGCGGTCAAAAGGCATGGCATACAGCACGTCCACGCCCAACGCCTCCATCAGCCTCACGCGCTCGTCAAAGGTGGTCAGCAGCGGCGGGCACTTTTCCGGCGCGATCAGGGTAAGCGGATGCTCCATAAATGTGCACACCACCAGCGGCGCGTCCTGGCGGTTCGCCAGCGCCCTTCCCTTTTGAAGCAGCACCCTATGGCCGATGTGTACGCCGTCAAACATGCCCAGCGCCACAACGCTGCGCTCCGCGTGATACCGTCCGTCCAGCACGACCTGCATCGCTTGTCCTCCCTCCGGCTCGGTTTATTCCCCGAGCCACGTCCTTAGCCTGACTTCCTCCCCCTGCCGCTGCGCCACGCCGCATAGCGTGCCGTCCATCCACAGGCAGAAGGGGCTTCCCTGCTCCGCCTGCTCGTTTAGGAGCGCCTTAAAGCGCTTCCATGGCAGGCGCCCCCCGTTGCGCACGGCCTTTTCCAGCCCGGCGGGCACCTGCGCCATGGGCAGATGCGCCAAAGCGGCCTGCGGAGGCAAAAGCAGCCCGCAAAGGCCGCCCTGCTCCCGCGCCTGCGCAAGCGCTTCCAGCGTGCGGGCCGTTTCCAGGGTAAACGGCCCGCTTTGCGTGCGCAGCAAAAAACGCATGTGCGCCGGGCAGCCCACGGCCTTGCCCAGGTCATGGCACAGCGTGCGCACATAAAAGCCCTTGGAGCAGCGCACGGCCAAAAGCGCTCCGTGAGGCTGCGTCATCGCGCGCAATTCAAGCGCATGCACCGTTACCTTGCGCGGAGGTATTTCCCGTTCAACGCCGCTGCGGGCCAGATCATACAGCCGCTTGCCATCCTGCTTGAGCGCGCTGAACATGGGCGGCGTTTGCATAAAGACGCCGATAAAGCGCTCGAGCGCCGCTTTGAGCGCAGCTTCGTCCGGCCAGTTCCCGCCTTCTGCGATAACCGCGCCCTGTGCGTCCTGCGTATCCGTGGCCGTGCCGAAGGCCACCTCGGCCACATAGGCCTTTTCCTTATCCTGCATGTAATCAAACAGGCGCGCGGCCTTGCCCACCATCAGCGGCAGCACGCCCGCCGCCTCGGGATCCAGCGTGCCGGCGTGCCCCACCTTCGCGCCGTCCAGCAGCCTGCGAACCGTGCCGACCACCTGCGCCGAGGACATGCCTGGCGGCTTAAGCACGTTCAAAAAGCCGCACAGCGGCCTTTCCGGCTGGCTCATAGCGCGCCCTCGCATGCCTGCGCCAGCGCTTCCTCAACGGCCAGCGCGGCATCCTCCAGCGGCATATCCACTGTGAGGCCGCTGGCAAGCCGGTGCCCGCCGCCGCCAAACCGCGCCGCCACCGCATCCACGTGATACGGCTCCAGCGAGCGCAGGCTCACCTTTGTGCGGCCATCCTCCATCTCGCGCGCAAAATACGCCAGCTTGACCCCTTCCAGGTCTATGGCGTAGTCCACCAGCCCCTCCGCATGGGCGGCAAGCGCGCCCGCCTCCTTCATCTGCGCCTGGGACAGCCGCAGCCCGGCCACGCGGTTTCCCTGCGTTAGGCGCAGGCTGGGCAGCACCAGCCCCAAAAGCCGCACAAAAGGCAGCTCCTTCACGCGGAACAGCCTTCTGCCGCAGTCGGCCAGGGGCAGCCCGGCCTCCATCAGCGCGCTCATGATAACAAAGCTTTCGGCGTTGGTGCTGTCGTACACAAAATTGCCCGTATCCGTGGAGAGCGCGGCATATAGGCACACCGCTTCCTCGCGGCTAAGCGCCAGCCCCATTTTTGCAAACAGCCGGAATACAAGCACCGCCGTTGCCGGCGCGCTCCCGTCGATCAGGTTCAAAGCGCCAAAGCCATCGTTGGTTCCATGGTGGTCCACCACCGCCGTTTGCTTGGCCGACGCAAAATAGGGTTCGCAAGCGCCCAAGCGCTCCCGGCAGCTCACATCCACCGCAACGGCCAGCTCCGCCGCCCATACGCCGCCCCCGGGCCTTTCAACGCCGCTTGCTCCCGGCAAAAACGCCAGCCTCGGCGGCACGTCGCCATCCAGCATCAGCCGCACGGCCTTGCCCATGCGCTCGAGCCTGCATTTCAGCGCCAGCGCGCTGCCCAGCGTATCGCCGTCGGGCGATATGTGGCAAAACAGCAAGGCGCTGCCCGCCGCTTCCACGGCGGACAGCACCTTCTTTTCCTCATCGCGTACCTTTTCACTCATCGCCCTGTTGCTCATCCGTTTCTTCCTCCGGGCGCACCTGCTTGAGCACAGATGCGATGTGAATGCCATACTCAATGTTGTTATCCAGCTCGAAAAGGATCTCCGGCGCATAGCGGATGATCATGCTCTGCCCCAGCTCATGGCGCACAAAGCCAGCCGCCTTTTTAAGCGCCTGCATCATGGGCGCGCGGTTCTCCTCCTCAAGAATGCTCACATAGATCTTGGCATAGCGCAAATCGCGCGTTACCTCGGCACGCGTTACGCTGTACGTGCCCTGGATCCGCGGGTCAGAGAGCTGCTCCCGGATGATGCGGTCCACCTCCCGGCGCACCTGCTCGCTGATGCGGTCAATACGTTGATAGCTCAATCGCGTTCTCCTTTATGAGCGTAGGCAGCTACGGCAGGAAACGCCGCCTCCCACGCCCTTCGTTCGAGGGCTTCCCCCCTAAAAACCCCTAACGTAACCACGCTATGCGCTGTTACGAAATTGCCGCTGCCCTTAACACAAGGGCGGGATTCCAAAGGGATATATCCCTTTAGCAGGGGTTGTAAGGGGCCGCGCCCCCTTACCGTTCGATTTCCTCCATGATGTAGCACTCCACCATGTCGCCTTCCTTGATATCGTTGAAGCTGTCAAAGCTTACGCCGCACTCGTAGCCCTCGGCAACCTCCTTGGCGTCATCCTTGAAGCGCTTCAGGCCGGTGAGCTTGCCTTCAAATACCACAACGTTGTCGCGGATGAGGCGCGCCTCGGCGTTGCGCTGCAGCTTGCCATCCTTCACATAGCAGCCGGCAACCGTTCCCGCGCCTGTGATGCGGAAGGTGTTGCGCACCTCGGCATGGCCCAGCACAACCTCTTTGTACTCGGGATCCAGCAAGCCCTTCATGGCCTTCTGGATATCCTCAATGGCCTGGTAGATAACGCGGTAGAGGCGCACGTCCACGCCCTCGCGCTCCGCCGCGTCGCGCGCGGAGGGGTCGGGCCGGATGTTAAAGCCAATGATAATGGCGTCAAACGCGGAGGCCAGGTTCACATCGTCCTTGGTGATGGCGCCCACCGCGCTGTGCAGCACGCGCACCTTCACCTCGTCGTTGGACAGCTTTTCAAGGGCCTGCTTCACGGCCTCCACGCTGCCCTGCACATCCGCCTTGATGATGATGTTGAGGTTGGTGAGCTTGCTCTGGTCAATACGGCTGAACAGGTTATCCAGCGATACCTTGGCGGATGCGGCCACGCGCGCAGCCTTAAGCTTATCGCGGCGCTCCTGCACCACCTGGCGGCCCAGATGGTCGTCCTCCACGGCCATCATATCGTCGCCCGCGCTTGGCACCTCCGTAAAGCCGGAAATTTCCACAGGCATGGAGGGGCCTGCTTCGCTCACGCGCTCGCCCTTGTCGTTGACCATGGCGCGCACACGGCCGCTGGCCATGCCGGCAACAATGTTATCGCCCACATGCAGGGTGCCGTTTTGCAAAAGCACGGTGGCAACCGGGCCGCGCGCCTTGTCCAGCTTAGCCTCGATGATTACGCCCTTGGCCATGCGGTTGGGGTTGGCCCTGAGCTGCTGCATATCGGCCTGAAGCAAAATCATCTCCAGCAGGTTATCCACGCCCTCGCCGGTGTGGGCGCTCACAGGCACCATAATGGTATCGCCGCCCCACTCCTCGGGCACCAGCTCGTAGGCGGTCAAATCCTGCTTAACGCGCTCTGGATTGGCCGCGGGCTTATCCATCTTGTTGATAGCAACAATGATGGGCACCTCCGCCGCCTTGGCATGGTTGATCGCCTCCACCGTCTGGGGCATCACGCCGTCGTCCGCCGCCACAACCAGAATGGCAATGTCCGTGGACTGCGCGCCGCGGGCGCGCATGGCGGTGAACGCCTCGTGGCCCGGCGTATCCAGGAAGGTGATGATACGCCCGTCCACCGTAACGGTGTAAGCGCCAATGTGCTGCGTAATGCCGCCCGCCTCGCCCGCGGTTACATGCGAATGGCGGATGTAATCCAGCAACGAGGTCTTGCCGTGGTCTACATGGCCCATGATGGTCACTACCGGCGGACGGGGCTGGAGATCCTCCTCGGCGTCCTCGTAGTCCATCTCGGCCAGGTCGTCCTCAGCGGTTTTGGCCAGGTTCATTTCCAGCTCTACGCCAAAGTCGCTGCAAACCAGGCTGGCGGTGTCAAAGTCCAGCTCGCTATTGATATTGGCCATCATGCCCAGCATCAGCAGCTTCTTGAGAATTTCACCGGCGGGCTTGCCAATGCGCTCGGTCAAATCCTTCACGGTGATGGTTTCGGCCGTCATATAGGCCTTCTCGATCTTGATGGGGGTCATCAGCTGCTGCGCGCTGGGCTTCTTGGAGCGCGCGCGGCGGCCTCCGCGCACCACGTCGTCATCGTAACCGTTAAAGCTTTCACGGGCCAGCTGCTTGCGGTTCTTCGCCACACGCTCCGGGTCATGCTGGCGCACATAGTTTTTCTTGTTGGGATCGTAGTTGCTAACGCGCTCCTTCTCCACGGAAGGCGTCATTTCCAGCGCAGGCTTGCGCCCGCCCATAGGCGGCCTTCCGCCGCCGGCCGGACGGTTGCCAAAGCCGCCCCCAGCGGGTCTGGGCGCTGCGCCCTGCGAATTGGCGGGGCGGCCATATGGGCCCTGCGCATTCGCGGGACGGCCATACGGGCCCTGCTGCGGATTCGCCGGGCGGCCATACGGCCCTTGCGCATTCGCGGGACGGCCATACGGGCCCTGCGGGTTCGCCGGGCGGCCATACGGGCCCTGCGCATTCGCGGGACGGCCATACGGGCCCTGCTGCGGGTTCGCCGGACGGCCGTACGGCCCTTGCGCATTCGCGGGACGGCCATACGGGCCCTGCGGGTTCGCCGGGCGGCCATACGGGCCCTGCGCATTCGCGGGACGGCCATACGGGCCCTGCTGCGGGTTCGCCGGACGGCCGTACGGCCCTTGCGCATTCGCGGGACGGCCATACGGGCCCTGCGGGTTCGCCGGGC
>URUF01000014.1 GCA_900550955.1 uncultured Eubacteriales bacterium
GCCGGAGTCTGCGTGCCGCCGCTTTCTGCCTACTCTTTCCAGAAAGAGTAGGCGCAGGGCGTGGGGGCGCGCAGCCCCCACCCAGTTCCGCGGAAAGGCTTCCGCAAAAAAGCAAACAGAAAGCCCCCGCAGGCGGCCAGCCCGCAAAAAAGCACGCCCCCACAGCCCGCAAAAAAGCAAACAGAAACCCCCCGCGGGCGGCCCAGCCGGCAAAAAATCAGACCCCCCAGCCCGCAAAAAAAGCAAACAAAAACCCCTGCGGGCAGCACAACCCGCAGGGCAAGGGGGCGCGTAGCCCCCTTTAATCAATCACCCGCTCGTCGTTGAGCTTCTTGACCATGGCCACGGCCTCCTCGAAGGAAACCGTGCCCAGGTTCTCGCCCTTGCGGTTGCGGATGGTCACGGTGCGGTTTTCCGCCTCGCGGTCGCCCAGCACAAACATATAGGGGATCTTCATCATCTGCGCCTCGCGCACCTTGAAGCCGATCTTCTCGTTGCGCAGGTCCAGCTCGGGGCGCAGCCCGGCGGCCTCGAGCATATCCGCAATTTCATGCGCGGCCTCGTCGCTGCGGGAGGTGATGGTCAGAACCTTCACCTGAACCGGCGCCAGCCACGTGGGGAACGCGCCGCCGAAGTGCTCGACCAGAATACCGATGAAGCGCTCGATGGAGCCGAACACCACGCGGTGAATCATCACGGGGCGGTGCTTTTCGCCGTCCGCGCCGGTATAGGTCAAGTCGAAGCGCTCGGGCAGGTTCATGTCCAGCTGGATGGTGCCGCACTGCCAGGTACGGCCCAGACAGTCCGTCAGGTGGAAGTCGATCTTCGGGCCGTAGAACGCGCCGTCGCCCTCGTTGACCACGTAATCCACGCCCAGCTCGTCCAGCGCGCCCTGGAGGCCGTTGGTCGCCATCTCCCACATCTCGTCCGTTCCGATGGAATCCTCCGGGCGGGTGGACAGCTCCACATGGTAGGGGAAGCCGAAGCGGGTGTAGACCTCGTTGATGAGGGTATACACGCCCTTGATTTCGTCCTTGATCTGCTCGGGGGTCATGAAGATGTGCGCGTCGTCCTGCGTGAAGCAGCGCACGCGCATGAGGCCGTGCAGCGCGCCGCTCTTCTCGTGGCGGTGCACCAGGCCCAGCTCGCCGGAGCGGATGGGCAGGTCGCGGTAGCTCCACAGCCTGCGCTGGTAGACGAGGATGCCGCCCGGGCAGTTCATCGGCTTGATGGCGAAATCCGTATCGTCAATCTTGGTGGTGTACATGTTCTCCTTGTAGTGATCCCAGTGGCCGCTGCGCTCCCACAGGCCGCGGTTGAGCATGATGGGCGTCTTGATTTCCTCATAGCCCGCCTTGCGGTGAATCTCATGCCAGTAGTCCTCGAGGATGTTGCGCAGGATCATTCCCTTGGGATAGAAGAACGGGAAGCCCGGGCCCTCGTCGCGGATGTCGAACAAATCCAGCTCGCGGCCCAGCTTGCGGTGGTCGCGCTTCTTGGCCTCCTCGATGCGGTCAAGGTGCTCCTGAAGCTGCTCCTTGGTGGGGAAGGCGGTGGCGTAGATGCGGCAGAGCATTTTGTTGTGCTCGTCGCCGCGCCAGTAGGCGCCCGCCACATGGGTGAGCTTGAACGCCTTGATATAGCTCAGGTTCGGCAGGTGGGGGCCGACGCACAGGTCGGTGAAGTCGCCCATCTCATAGAAGGAGAGCTCCTCGTCCTCGGGCAGGTCCTCAATCAGCTGCACCTTGTAGGGCTCCTCGCGGCCCTGCATGTAGGCGATGGCCTCGGCGCGGGGCAAGGTGTAGCGGCGCGGGCGGATGCTCTTCTTCGCGCAGTGCTGCATTTCCTTCTCGATCTTCGCCAAGTCCTCCATGGTGAAGGGGGTTTCGGTATCGAAGTCGTAGTAGAAGCCGTCCGCGATGGCGGGGCCGATGGCCAGCTTGGCCTGCGGGAACAGGTGCTTGACGGCCATCGCCATCAGGTGGCTGGCCGAATGGAAGAACACCTTGCGGCCCTCGGGGTCGTCGAAGGTGACGGGGGCGACGGTCTGGGACGCCTCGATGGGATGGAACAGATCGACCATCGTGCCGTCCTCCAGCTTCACCGCCAGATACTTCTTGAAATCGTCGGGCATCTGCGCCTTGATGAGGTCGCCGACGGAGGTATTCTCCGCCACCTCGTAGGGCTTGTCAAACATCGTTAGGATCATGGGTTTGGTCTCCTTCCTTTCTCTCGGGGACGAAAAAACCCGCCCCCACATTCTCTGCGGGGGCGGGCAACATGCATTTGCTCGCGGTTCCACCCTGCTTGAAGGCGCGCGGCCTCCACTCATTGATAGCGCCATATCGCGCGCCAGGCGACCCTGTCGGCGGGTGGTGTCCATACGCTTTGGGCATACGCCGCTTTCAGCCGGCGGCGGCGTTCTCTTTCATGCCTTTCAGGCGCGGCGCGTCCCACGTCATTCAGGATGGGTTCAATATAGCACCGCGCGGGCCGGATGTCAAGAGGCAACTGGTTTGCATCGGGCGCGGCAACCTCCGTTACCTTGCGCGCCCCTTTCCCCGCCTTTCAAAGTCCTCGTCGATGCGCTTCTTCCAGTCCGCGTCGAGTGGCGCGCTGCACCGAACCGCACAGATTGCCTCGTTTAGAACCTCATAGTTGAGCCGGGTTCCTTCGCTGTCGGAATGGTAGTTCACGGCGCGGTCCTGGCCGATGCCAAAGCTCCTTGCCGTTTCCACCGCGTCAATGTTCGCCCCCAGGAACAGGAACTCCCATCCGTACCTGGCCTTTTGCCGCTCGATCATCTCCTTCACCTGATCGCTGCGGTAACGGCGGCTTGCATTCTCCATGCCGTCCGTTGTGATCACAAACAGGGTATGCTCCGGCACATCCTCGTCCCGGGCATATTTATGGACGTTCCCGATATGGTGGATGGCCCCGCCGATGGCGTCCAAAAGGGCGGTGCAGCCGCGCACGGCGTAGTCCCGGCCCGTCATGGGCCGAATCCGCTCAACGGCTACCCGGTCGTGGATAACCTCGCTGGCGGTGTCGAAAAGGACGGTGGAAACGAGGGCTTCCCCCTCGGCCCGCTTCTGTTTTTCAATCATGGCGTTAAAGCCGCCGATGGTGTCCGCCTCAAGGCCGCTCATGGAGCCGCTGCGGTCAAGAATGAATACGATCTCCGTCAGGTTCTTTCTCATGCTGCCTGCCTCCGTATCAAAAAAATATGGCTGTCAGGGGGTTTCCCTTACAGCCATAGCATAACGCAAAGCAAAGCCGGTTTGGTCGCCTGGCAGGCGACAATGAAGGGGCCGCCTTACGCGCCCAGCAGGCTCTGATCAAAGGCAAACAGCGCCTCGTTGATTTCGAAGATATTGTAGTTCCCGCGCTCGATGAAAAACTCGATAATGATGTCAAACTTATTGCTGTGGGACAGCGCAAAGCCGGCCTTCATAAGCATATCCCGCGTTTCCTCCAAGGAAAGCTCCAGGGCGATGGCAAAGGCGATGACCGTAGGCTTCGACGGCTTGTAGCGTTTATCGCTGCGAATCTTTGAAAAAAGCTTTCGGTCGATGTTTGCTTTCTTATAGCACTGGGCGTCGGTCATGCCGGATTCGTCAATTTTCCTAAGCAGCATTTCGGAAAAGCTCTCGTCAAGCTGCCTGACGGCTTCGTCCAGGGAGCGCGTCCCTTGCGGGGCGGCCGCCATGGGCGCGGGCATAAGCGGCTGGGGCGCCTTTCCGGCTTGCTTTTGCGCCGCGTCGGGCAGGCGGGCCTTTTTCCAGAACACATCCATGCGGCGCAGGTTCTCGGCATAGCCGTCGGTATGCGCCTGCGCATACCGGTCGTCTATGTATTCCTCGATATCCGCAAACAGCTTCCCGCTGATCTGGTACGCTTTTTGATCAAAGATCACCAGGTACACCGTCATCTCATTTTGAAGAAGGAACTCGCCAATGGCGTCGATGGCCGCCCGCAGCGCCTGGTCCTTCGGATAGCCGTAAACGCCGGATGAGATGAGGGGGAAGGCCACCGACCTGCACCTTGCCGCTTTTGCCAGCCCAAGCGAGCTGCGGTAGCAGGAAACCAGCTTCTCCCGCTCCCCATGAAGGCCGTCCTGCCAGCGCGGGCCCACGGTGTGAATCACGTATTTGCAGGGCAGCCTGTATGCGCGCGTCAGCTTTGCGCTGCCGGTTTCGCAGCCGCCAAGCCTGCGGCATTCGGCCAGCAGCCCGGGCCCCGCGGCCCGGTGGATGCAGCCGTCCACGCCGCCGCCGCCAAGCAGCGAAGGGTTCGCGGCGTTCACAATCGCGTCCACCTTCATTTGGGTGATATCGTTCCTGACAATCTGTAACGGCATAGCCGCCTCCTTGCTTTTTCGGAAGAATGGAAGGCTGCCCAAGCGGCTTTACAGCGTCCATTGCGCAAACCGGCTGGCGCTGGACCCCGGCGCTTTTGGATGCGGCGGCGGTTGCGCGCCGCCCCAATGCGCCCGCCCGGTTTTAGCCGTTGGGAAAGGATCGGGCTTTTGAGCTGTTCGCCTGGCCGCCCGCTGCGGCGCGCCGGCGGCATGGGCAATTTCCATCTCCAAGGGCATCTGGGCAAAGTATACCATTTCAGCGGGCGGCGGGCAAGCCTTTTTGCTGCGGGAGGATGCGCCTTTGGTACAGAAAAAAACGCCCCGCGGGATATTCCCGCGGAGCGTTCAGCGCCTTACGGTTTTGCCCGGCGCAAAGCCTCACCCATAACGCCGCCTACGTCGCCACAGCCGTGCGATCATCCACGCCATGAACGCGCCAGCCAGCACGCCTGCGCTGTCCAGGGCGATATCCCGCCAGGAGCCCAGGCGCGAGCTTACAAACAGCTGATGCAGCTCGTCGCTGGCGGCGTAGAGCGTGCCGGCAAGCCAGGCGGCCCCCGCCGCGCAGGGCAGCGCGTAGGCGTTTGCCAGCCAGAAGGTCCAAAAGCCCAGCCAGGCGTATTCCAAAAAGTGCGCGCCTTTGCGCACCAGCAGCTGCACCGTTTCGTAAAGCCGCGTTTGCTCGGAAGCCGAAAAGGTGGGATAGTCCGGCCGGATTACCGCGATGATGGCCCTGGCGACGCGCCCGCTGGCGCTCCATGACGCATTTCCCTCCTGGGCGGAAAACAGGAAGATCACCGCCATGGTTCCCAGCACAATCAGCCACAGCAGCGCGCATACCCAGCCGGGCTGCCGCCGCGCCCCCGCAAGCGGGCTCATCGCTTGGATACCACAACGCCGCCGGTTTTCCAAATGCTGCGGGCGGGCACGGAGCCGCGCACGCAGCTTAGCGGATAGATGTTGCTTTCCCGGCCAATCACCGTGCCGGGGTTAAGCACGCTGTTGCAGCCAACCTCCACATAGTCGCCAAGCATGGCGCCAAATTTTTTCAGGCCCGTTTCCAGGCGGCCGGTTTCATCCCGTACCGTAACCAGCGTTTTATCCGATTTTACGTTGGAGGTGATGGAGCCTGCCCCCATGTGCGCCTTATAGCCCAGGATGCTATCGCCCACATAGTTATAGTGCGGCGTTTGCACGCCGTCGAACAGGATCACGTTTTTTAGCTCCACGGAGTTGCCCACCACGCAGCCCTCGCCCACCAGCGCCGAGCCGCGGATGAACGCGCAATGGCGCACCTCGGTTTTGGGCCCGATGATGCAGGGCGCGCCCAGATAGGCCGTGGGCGCGACCACGGCGGTTTCATGCACCCATACCTGGGGCGCGGGCTGCGCATAGCCCTTTGCCTCCAGCGCAGGGCCCAGCGCCAAAATCAGCTCCTTAATGCCGCCCAGCGCCTCCCACGGATAGGTAAACTGTGAAAGATACGCCCCTGCCAGCGTATGAGTAAGGTCAAAAAGCTCCTGAATTTTCAGCATTGCCGGTTTCTCCTCCCTTGGCGGTTTCCCACCGCCGGTAGCTTGCCCAATGGCTGGCAGGGCTATCACGCGTCAGTCCCGCCTGAACAGGTCGCGGGTGTACACCTTTTGGTATACGTCGTCCAAGCAGGAATCATACCTGTTGGCAATAATGGCGTCGCTCTGGGTTTTAAACGCCTGCAAGTCGTTTATGACGGCGCTGCCAAAGAAGGTGCTTCCGTCAGGCAGCGTGGGCTCGTAGATGATCACCGTCGCGCCCTTGGCCTTCACGCGCTTCATCACGCCCTGGATGCTGCTTTGGCGGAAGTTATCGCTGCCCATTTTCATGGTAAGCCGGTACACGCCGATGGTCACCTGCTTTTCGCGCGCGGCGTTCCACTCGCTGCTGCCGGTATAGTAGCCCGCCTTTTGAAGCACGCGGTCGGAAATAAAATCCTTGCGGGTGCGGTTGGCCTCCACAATGGCCTCGATCAGGTTTTCGGGCACATCCTCATAATTCGCCAACAGCTGCTTGGTATCCTTCGGCAGGCAGTAGCCGCCGTAGCCAAAGGAGGGGTTATTATAAAAATCGCCGATGCGCGGGTCCAGGCACACGCCCTGGATAATCTTTCCGCTATCCAGCCCCTTGATTTCGGCATAGGTATCCAGCTCGTTAAAGTAGCTTACGCGCAGCGCCAAATAGGTATTAGCGAACAGCTTTACGGCCTCGGCCTCGGTAAAGCCCATAAAGAGGGTGTCGATATCCTTTTTGAGGGCCCCCTCCTGAAGCAGCGCCGCGAAGGTATGGGCCGCCTCGGTCAGCCGGGCGTCGTCCAAATCCGTGCCTACGATGATGCGGCTGGGGTACAGGTTGTCATACAGGGCCTTGCTTTCCCTTAAAAACTCGGGGCTGAAAAGGATATTGCGGGTGTGCAGCTTTTCCCGCACGCTTTTGGTATATCCCACCGGAATGGTGGATTTAATCACCATAACAGCCTTGGGGTTTACGGCCGTTACCTGGCGGATGACGCTTTCCACCGCCGAGGTATCAAAATAATTGCGCTGGCTATCGTAATTGGTGGGCGCGGCGATGATCACAAAATCCGCGTCCCGGTAGGCTTCGTTGCCATCCAGCGTGGCGGTGAGGTCCAGCTCCTTTTCCGCCAGGTATTTTTCAATATATTCATCCTGAATGGGGGACTGCCTGCGATTGATCATTTCCACCTTTTCAGGCACGATATCCACCGCCGTGACATGGTGATGCTGCGAAAGCAGCGTTGCGATGGAAAGGCCTACGTAGCCGGTACCGGCGACTGCAATATTCAAATTCCCGTGCTCCTTTCTATTCAAAGGAACCACCGCCTTCTTACAAAGCTTTGCGCAGGGCCGTACGCATGCGCGCTTTTTCGGACAGTAGTTCTTTTTCGTCAAGCCAGATAGAAATCCCTGTACCACTCCGCGAATTTCCTCAACCCCTGCGTAAGGCTGGTGGAAGGTTTAAATCCAAAATCCCGCTCCAACGCCGTTACATCGGCATAGGTTACGGGCACGTCGCCCGGCTGCATGGGAACAAGCTCCTTGTGCGCTTCAAAATCATAATCCGCGGGAAGAACCCCGGCGCGGATTAGCTCCTGCTGCAAAATATCCACAAAATCCAGCAGGTTTTCTGGCTTGTTATTGCCGATGTTATAAACCGCATACGGCGGCAAAGGTAGGCCGTCTACGCCGGCGGCTTTTTCGGGCGCGTGCTGCATTACCTTTAGAATGCCAGTAACAATATCGTCTATATAAGTAAAATCCCGCTGGCAGTTCCCATAGTTGAATATTTGAATTTTCTCACCCTTTAAAAGCTTGTTTGTAAAGCCAAAATACGCCATATCAGGCCTGCCGGCGGGCCCATAAACGGTAAAGAAACGCAGCCCGGTCGCGGGAATGTTATACAGTTTGGAATAGGCATGGGCCAGCAGCTCGTTGCTTTTTTTGGTAGCCGCATATAGGCTGACGGGATGATCTACCGGATCCTCCGTGGAAAACGGCACTTTTTTGTTTCCACCATAGACGCTGGAGGAGGAGGCGTACACCAGATGCTCTACCGGATGATGGCGGCAGGCCTCCAAAATGTTATAAAACCCGATAATATTGCTTTCGATATATACATCCGGATTGGCAATGGAATAGCGCACGCCGGCCTGGGCGGCAAGGTTGATGACAACGTCAAATGAATATTGCGCAAAAAGCGTTTCAATCAACGGCTTATCGGCCAGATTGCCTTTGATAAAGACCCACTTTGCCCCGGGCTTTGCCTTTGCCTGCGCCTCAATTTTGTTTAGACGGTATTCCTTGATGGACACATCGTAATACTCATTCATATTATCCAGGCCAACAACGGTTACGGCCTCTACGGTTCGCAGCAATTCCAAAACCAGGTTGGAGCCAATGAATCCGGCTGCGCCGGTGACAAGGAGGGTTTTGGCACCTAGATTTACATTCTTATCAAACATATTCTACCTCGTATAGTAGTTTTAAATCCTGGTTTCAATTAAAGCCGAGCAACTATACGTCTTTTTTGCAATAATCGAAATAATATTTTATGAAAAATAGCAAACCCGATATTGCATAGGAAATAACACTTGCAATAGCAGCGCCAAAAGCCCCATAGTTAGGAATTAGCAGCCAACTGGCAATGATATTTGCCACAATTGCAAGCAATAATAACCCCATAACCGATTTGGGTTTGCCTTGGTTCACATAAATCGGATGGATAAGCTTGAAAGGTATCATTGTTATAACGCCGGCAAATAACGTTAGGCATACGCTATAGCAGATCACATATTCTTCTCCATATGCAATTTGTAGAAACCATTTCCCAAGCAATGCAAATCCAAGGAAAATGCATATACATAGAAGAGCGTTTGTTACGATATACTTTAGTACAAAGTGGTTATCATTGTCCCTTGCAGATTTGTTGTAAATCAGTTCTTTGAATGCATCTGGTATAATCCACATCATGCTGGAAAGGGAGTAGGCAACACCATAAATGCCAATCTCTATATCACCGCTTTTCATCCAGTTTAGCATAAATACATCAATATTGTAATTACAGGAAATTAAGATTGCCATTACCGCAGTTGGAAGCCCGATCTTAAGCACTTTCTTGATGATATCCAGGTTTAATGTTTTAATGTTGAACAGAAGGTAATGATTATGTATGGTCAGCATTGCAATTTCATATGTATATTTCAAAATCAATAGCGCAAGAATAATGTACAAATTTCCAGGAGCAATTCGTATCGCAACCAGGTTCAAAACAATATAAAAAACAATAGAGGATAAAAGTATATAATTTCTACTTTTAATATCATCGATCAGAGCTATAAAACTAATCTGGCCATTACAAATCGTTGCGGTAGCTAAAAATACAATGGTAGTAATATTTATAGCCATTTTTGCGAGAAAAGAAAAAATACCAATGATGAATAGCACACCTGTTTGAAGCCATATCACAGTAGATATAATTTCTTTTGCCTTTTCTTTACCATGTTCTCTATTTATAAAAGGATAAGCATAACAAATACCGGCATTTATGAACAGTTGAATAAAACTGGAATAATTTAGAATAGTTGTATATTGTCCCTTCAATTCAAGTCCTAGTGAACGATTAATTAATATGCTTGAAAGAAAATTTAAACTGACGGTTAGGATTCTGACAAATATCGTAGAAGAAAAGAAATGGCGTATGCTTTTCATCGAATTATTTCCTCAGTATAAAAGGTTGACCTACAAAGAGTTTATTATATATTGCGTCAGCGTTTACTAGATCTGAGTACTGAGATAAATCTCTTTGCTTTATAATACGATAGGAGCTTCCTACTACAACGGAGAATGCAGGGATGTCACCATATATACATGTGCCAGCTCCTATAACAGCTCCTTCGCCAATATGACAACCAGGACATACCGTTACATTAGCACCAATCCAAACATTTTTCTCGAATAGGATCGGACGGTCGTTCATTACTCTATCAAAAGGTACGCTTTGCAAATCGCTGGAATTATAATTATGTGAACCGCCAATAAAAACGCATCTTGGTCCAATCATGCAGCCAGACATAATATGGATTTCTGATGCTGCGTCCATATAAACGCCTCTGCCGATAAAAACATCATCATCAATATAGATGTGATGACTATTTCCAAATACGCACTCAGAAGCATTAATCCTTACGTTATTGCCCAATTTGCCAAATTGAATTTTTTTTAACCCAAAGTAAAGATACAGGCTATTTTTTTCAGTGTTTATCCATGCTTGATGTATCATCTTTTTCATACTTGGTCAACATCCCTTGCTTGATTTTCTCTCTTACTATAAAAGAATAAATGATGGGAATGTAGAAAATGCATATGCTGGAATAGGATACCATCATCCAATCGAGAATTAAGCTGGAAACCAGTAACCCTGCCATTGTCATGGCTTCTATACGACTCTTCTTTTTCCATTTGCGATAAGAGGATAGATTCCAGACATGCGGAAAATAGTAAAATGCGGCAACAAATATCCCCATATTGCAGAGGAGCTCGGTCACGTTACAATGCGAATAAGCATAGTACGTGGATGTCCTAGCAGCAAAATAATTCATTCCTCCGCCGAATAGCGGGTGTTCGCGCCAAAATTGAAATCCTTCTTGAATCATTGTGATTCGGGCTGCGGTCGAATTTGAATAATGGGCCCTACCTAACTTAAACCCAAATTGCCCCAGCATATCAACAATTCTATAGCCTATAATATTATAAAAAAAGTCCACAGAGAAGATTAGGAATAAAAATAAACTGCTTATTAAAACGATTCCTATTCCACCAATGGCTTTATTCCTTGAACAGATATAAAGGATACCTACATCTATTAATAATAAAACCAAAGCTTGTTTTGAACCTGTTGCTAATATAAGGAGGGACAAAAGTATGCCGATCACCAAATAAAGCTTTCGTCTTTTTAATCCATAAAATGCAAAGATAAAAATGGATAAAATGCCAAAACTAGAACCTACTGTGTTTACGTTTCCGGAAAGAGAATCCCCTATTCTGCCATCTTCTCTAATAACGGATTGTCCAGCGAGCATTTCCAGCATTAGAATGGCCATGCATATTACGGAAATAATCGCCATGCATCTTGCAATCAGCTCTCCTTGTTTTTCCCAAGTCATAAGCCGTTTCATTGCATAATAAAGAAGCAAGCACTGTAAATATGCTATGGCAAATCTATCAGCATTAAATGCGCCATTACGTAAAAAGAAAGTGCCATATACCATGAAAATCGCAAAAATTAAAGTAATCCATATTAAAAATGGATGAACTTTTATCTTAAAGGCTTGATATTGTATATAATGCCAAATACATATTATCCCGGCTAGTACATTCATCAGAACAAAAGGAAGTATTGTGCTAAGCGTATAAAAGCAAATAGTACTAACACCAATTAAAATTAGGGCTATTTCTAAGGATACTATTTTTAATTTTATTTTATTATGAATGCGCACATTAAATTCCTCTTACTATAAAATCTTCCCATTCATCATAAATTCGATCTTTATCAAAGTTCCTGATGTTTCTGGGGGCCCTTGCGGAAAGCGTTTTGGCAAATTCGTCATTGCAGATTACTTTTTTAATAGCTTTTGCCAGTGCCTGCGTATCATTGCACGGTACAATCAAGCCATCAAATCCATTATTAATAATCTCCCTTGCGCCGCCGGGACGGCAATCTGTGGAGATGCATGGTAAGCCCAATGCCATTGCTTCAATTAGCGCGTTCGGCAGGCCTTCATAATCTGAAGATAGAACAAATAATGCCGCCGTTCGAATACGATCAAATATATCGGCGCAGCTACCTTTTAAAAACACCCTGTTTTTAAGATCTAGCCTTGTAATCTGCTCTTGCAGCGCATCCCGTAATTCTCCATCGCCATAAATTTCAAGCGTATAATCCGGGATTTCATCGGCTATTTGCGCAAAGGCATTGATAAGTAGCTTATGGTTTTTTTGCGGATGCAGCCTGCCTACGGATACAATTCGCTTATCTCTTTGCCCTAAGAAGGGGCAAATTTCATTTGGAACCGATACCGCGTTATGGATAATCACAGATTTCTTCTGAATTGCTTCATCAAAATAGTTTTTGGCGCCTTCGGATTGAAAAACAAATCCATCAATATGGGGTAACGCCCAGTTCCGTATAACCTTCAATAGCTTGCTGTATTCTTTATCGCCAGGATCCCCTCTTTCAGCATAAATTATTTTTCCGTATTTATGTTTGCCCATCCCAACTGTAAAATAAGCGGATTGCAGCCAAAAATGTATACTGACATCAGGATTTATTTCCTGTAAGGCTTTTTTATATTTGAAAAAACGCTGTAAAATAACGGCCTTGCCCCGGCTGCTATCAGATAGGTCGATTAATTTCACCTTGTCCGAAATATTGTATTTAAGATTACAAGCGGCAAGCGATAATAGATAGACCTCATGCCCTTTTTCTGAAAGAGCATTTGCCAGCATTGTTAGCTGCCTTTCAGCTCCGCCGCGTCCATGCAGATATCCAACACATGCTATTTTCATTCTTTGAGTTCTCACCTTTTCTCCTGCTATTTCAGAATGAATCTATGAAAGCTATTTGCTAGAAAAAAGCTTTGCACTTTTCAATATAATAAAACGGAGAAACCCAGCCGGATAACACAAATGGAGCGAGAAGCCTTGCTTTATGGCTCATATGTTTATAATCGATGCGGTTCGCTGTATCAAGTTCAGCCTTCATCTCCTGGATTCTTTGTTTTGCCTTGTTGATACCCTCCCGCTTTGAATACTTTTGCATGATTCTATCCACTGAAATAATGCAGGCTGTTAAAATAAACGCGTTGATCGTATCGGCATATTGCTTATATAGCCCAAGTTCCGTTAGTTGGTCTTTCAAGAAAAGGGAAGCCGCGCCCCAGGGATCATCCGTGTGCGTTTGGGATAGACTTCCCTGATGAACGCAATAGTTATATACAGGTATATCAATAAAGGAGATTGTATTCGCGTAATAGATAGCTTGGAAGCTATAAATGGCTTCCTCGCCAACGCTATGATTGGAATACCGGATTGAATACCTATCCAGCATCGCTTTGCTTACTGCTTTCCGAACGCCGCCCCATGGAAATTTTCCTGTCATTTGCTCTCGTAAAATTTGGTCCTTTCCTTTGCCCGCGCTTGCAGACATTCTCTCAACACAAAGGCGCTTTCCCGCCTCATTTCTGCGGTTCACATCAATAAAAACCACGTCCTGGCGATGCGTCGAAAGCAGCTGAAAATAATCCTTCTCTATATAATCATCAGAATCAATAAAAACCAGATAGTCGCCCCGGGCTTCATCAATTCCCGCATTTCTGGCCATGCCAGCCCCGCTATTGCTTTGATGCAGAACCTTGATTCTGCTATCATGCTGCGCATATGCATTTAGAATGGATAAGGAACGATCTGTAGAGCCGTCGTCAACGGCAATTAATTCCCAATCGGCATAGGTTTGAGCCAATACGCTGTCCAGACAGCGCTTGATGGATTTTTCTGCATTATAAACCGGCACGATAGCCGATAGTATCATTTTGAACCGACCTTCCACTATTTCCTCAAAAAAGCCTTATATACCCACTGCTGCATGCGTACCGGCATCACAAACAGTATCGTTTGCGCAACCGCCACAATGGCGAAATCCTTAAAGTCCGCATACCCCATTTGCCAGAACCTTCGGATGGTTTCAATATAGGTTTTGGTGTTTTCCCAGCTTTTTCTTCTTTTTGCCAGGGCGGAATTGGAGCGGAACCATAAAAGGGATTCCCCAATGTTTTCGCATTTGCAGCCCGCGTATAGCATCCGCCCGAATAAATCTACATCCTGATTCCTTCTCAAGTCGCTATATCCGTGATTTTCAAGTACTTTGCTCCTGCGGTACATTACTGCGGGATGATTAAAAGCGGAGCGCCTTTTGGCAAACGCGTATATAGCGTCAGAGTCACACGGGACCTTTCTTGTGCACAGTATGGTTTCAGGGGTTTGATCAAATTCATCAACCCAGGCGCCTACAATGGCAAGCTCCGGCTTTTCCGCAAAGCGCTTTAGCTGCGCTTCACAGCGCTGCGGCTTTGAAATATCGTCGGTATCCATTCGGGCAACCAGGTCGTTCCTACAGCAACGAAGCCCACGGTTTAAAGAAGTGCCAAGGCCTAAATTTTTTTCATTTACAACGATTTTAAAAACGCCGGGATAGCCGCTTGTATACTCCTCCATTACGGCATACAATTCCTTTGTGAGGGGGCCGTCCTCAACAATAACGATCTCGTCCGGTTTTATGGTTTGATCAAGCATGCTTTGAATTGCCAAGCGAAGGTAGGCTGGATTCTCTTTTTGATATAGCGACATTAAAACACTATATTTTTCCATCTTTTCATTCCTAGCTATCAAGCAGAATGCTTGCGGCGTTCTGCTTTTCATCGTATTCCAGTTTGCTTACTTTGCCCGTTCTGAGCAAATGATCCCCAAAATCCTCGGCTGTTGCCATTCCCTCATAACTGATGCTTTCGGTTTTAAGCACCTTTTTTACCGTGCAAAGGACGATTTTTATATCTTCAACAAAGCTTACCTTTTTGATGTATTGCAAATCATACTGTAACTTTTCTTCCCACTCTATACCGTTGCGCCCATTAATCTGCGCAAGCCCCGATAGCCCTGGGCGCACTGTATGCCGCCGCCGCTGCTCGGCCGTCATAAACACCATGTCCCGCACAAGCTGCGGCCTGGGCCCGATTACGGACATATCCCCCTTGAGGATATTCAACGCCTCGGGCAATTCGTCCAGGCTTGTGGCCCTCAACCATTTGCCAAAGCCTGTAAGCCTTTGGCCGTCGGGAAGCAGCTTTCCGCTTTCGTCCCGCTCGTTCGTCATGGTACGGAATTTATACAGCGTAAAAATACGCTCTTTTCCCGTATGGCGGTCAATAAGCCCGGGCCGCTTTTGCTTAAAAAGCACCGGGCGGCCAAGCTTAATCCGCACCAGGAGGGCTATCAGGGCGTAAAGCCAGCAGAAGGCAATCAGCGCGACGCTGGCGCAGAGGATATCCAGCAAGCGCTTACCGTATTTTTTGTACATATCTGCCACCCTATTCGAAGCAGGCTCTTACAATCTCGATGATACGGTCCTGTTCTTCGACCGTCATTTTGTTATCCGAAGGCAGGCACAAGCCACGCTGAAAGATATCCGCTCCCACATCTCTTTCAGTCCATTCAATATAGGCGTCTGAACGTCCGCGGCCGTTGCCTTCTGCAGTAACAAATGGACTCATGCGGTACATTGGCTGCATATGCATGGGCTTCCAAATCGGCCGCCCTTCAGCATTTAACCTCGCAAGCGCTTCAAGTATCTCGGTTGGACAGCTCTTGCCAGGCTCCGGCTTGTAGACTGCCTGATGCTCATCCCGGGCCTGAGGGCACAGGGCCTGCTCGTCAATCAGCAGGCATGAAAGCCAAAAATTTGGTTCGGAACAGTCCAGATAGGGATTCATTGACACTGGCAGGCCTTCAAATCCCTTTTTATAGCGCGCATAAATCGCCCTTTTTTGCGCGATATGTTCTTCCAAATGGGGCCATTGGCCGCGCACAACACCCGCGATTACGTTGCTCATGCGGTAGTTGTAGCCAACCTCCTCATGTTGATACCAGGAGGCGTTGTTGCGGCTTTGGGTGCTCCATTTGCGCGCCTTGTTCGCGGCTTCTGGATCATCCGTTAAAAGCATGCCGCCGGCAGAGCCGGTAATAATCTTGTTCCCATTATATGAAATAGCGTTATATTTGCCGAAGGTTCCTGTCTGCCGCCCCTTGTAGGTTGCGCCTAGGGATTCAGCCGCATCCTCAATGAGCACGGCCCCATGCCTTTCCGCGACCTCCCGGATGCGATCCAATTGGGCGGGGGTGCCATAGAGATTTGCCACCACGACGGTTGTAATATCAGGATGAAGCTCGAACGCCTTTTCAAGCGCCGCGGGATCCATGTTCCAGGATTCCCGCTCGGAATCGATGAAAATCTGTTCGCCGCCTTCATAGAGCACGGGATTGACGGTGGCCGAGAAGGTCATATCCGAGCACGCAACCTTAACGCCCGGGCCTACGCCGGCCAGCTTCATACATAAATGGAGGGACGCCGTGCCCGTGGAGAGCGCCACGGCGTATTTGCAGCCAAGTTTTTTGGCGGCTATGCGCTCAACCTCTGTAATATTTTCTCCCACGGTGGACATCCAGTTCAGCTCATATGCCTCGGTCATATAGGCCAACTCCTCGCCGTGCATGGTGGGGGAAGAAAGCCAGACCTTTTTCTCGAGTGGCTTTATCGCTTTTCTGCTGAACATCTCTCTATCTGCTCCAATCCTCGTATAACCAAATTGAGCGAACCTTCGCAGGTTGCAATTTTCGGCTGAGCGCCCCGAAAGGCTGCTCGCCTTTGCTCACGCGCTCCCTGCCAGCCGCATCTCCGCCGCCTGAACCGCCGCGGCGTTAACTTCCTCAGGGTCGTGGAAGGTGGATACCGCCTGCTTTAGCGCCTCTTTGACGGCGCTATCATCCCCGGTCGCCAGGGCTTGGCTAAGCAAGCGCAGCTTCTCCTCGATACGCCTGGGCTCCTTGGGTTTGTCACGTTCGATAAAGATCATGCTGTTTTCCGTCGTATCCAGCTCCTCGGACTTGATAAGCAGCTCCTCATACAGCTTTTCGCCGGGCCTAAGCCCCGTTTCCACAATATCGATGTCCCTGTAAGGCACATAGCCGCTTAGGCGAATCATGTTTTCGGCCAGCTCCAGTATTTTTACGGGCTTGCCCATATCCAGCACGTACAGCTCGCCGTTTTTGGCCATCGCGCCGGATTGCAGCACCAGCTGGCTGGCCTCCGGAATGGTCATAAAATAGCGGATGATGCGCTTGTCCGTAAGGGTGATGGGGCCGCCGTTCATAATCTGCCGCTTGAACAGCGGGATAACGGAGCCGTTGGAGCCAAGCACGTTGCCAAAGCGCGTGGCGCTGAAGGAGGTACGGCTGCCGGTGCGGCTTTGCACGATCATTTCGCACATGCGCTTGGTCGCGCCCATTACGTTGGTGGGGTTAACCGCCTTGTCCGTGGAGATCATGATAAATTTCACCGCGCCGTATTGCTCCGCGGTATTTACCATATTCAGCGTGCCAAACACGTTGTTTTTCACGGCCTCGGCGCAGTTGTGCTCCATCAGCGGCACGTGCTTGTGCGCGGCGGCGTGCAAAACAATCTCGGGCCGGTATTGGTCGAAGATGCGCTCGAGCTGCTGCTTGTCCTGCACGGAGGCGATCTCCACCCGCAAATCGAGCCGGTCGCCGTAGGCGATGTGCAGCTCCTGCTGGATGTCGTAAGCGCCGTTTTCGTAAATATCCAGCACAATCAGCTGGCGCGGGGCCATTTTGGCGATCTGGCGGCACAGTTCGCTGCCGATGGAGCCGCCCCCGCCTGAAATCAGCACCACCCGGTCGCGGTAAAAGGCCTTCGTCTTTTCGTCCGCCAGGTGCACGCTCTGGCGGAACAGCAATTCCTCGATATCAAATTCCCGAAGCTGGCGCTTGCCGTTATCCACAACCTGCGTAAGGGGATAATCATACACCTTGAGCTTGCAGCCCGTTTGGCGGTATCGCTCGTAAAGGGCCTTTTTGCGCTCGCCGTCCATCTGCGGCAGCGCGAATACGATCTCCTGCACGGGGAAGGCCGCCAGGCGCTCCAGCGTCGCGTCGGATTCGTGCAGCACCTCAATGCCCAGGATCTCGCGGCCAGCCTTTTCCCTGTCGGCGTCGATAAAGCAGCAGGGCTGATAGGCGGCCATGGGGTTGTTGAGCAGCTCCTCGGCCAGCAGCACGCCCACGCGTCCGGCCCCCACGATGGCAATGCGAATCCTGCGCGGCTGCACATTGGCCAGCGGCTCGCATTCGCCCGCTACCCGCTTGAAAAGCGATGTGGCGGCGGGCCGGCCCCCGCGCACGCTGCTGTCATACAGGAACTGGTAAACGAAGCGCAGCGCCAGCGTGCATAGCAGATTCAACGCAACAATAGCCAGCGTGCGCATAAAGGTGATTTGCATGTCGTTTGGCACAAGGCGGGTGGCGGCTACGCACACCCAGCCCGCCGCAAAATCCAATAGCATCATGCGCAGATAGGCCGCCGTGTTGGCAAAGCGCCAGATCTGCCGGTAAATGCCGCCTATGCAGCGCAGGCTCATAACCGCGGCCAAACCAATGCCGATTTGAAACAGCGTGCCGCGCAGCGACAGCGTGCGTACCGCGCTTGGGAAGAAAATAAGCAAAAAGAAATCCACCGCAAGCAGCGAAAGCACATCCAGGCCGATGAGCAGCCAGCTGCGCTTTGAAATGCGCCTGGCGTTTCCGGCGTCGTGTTGAAGCGTTTTGAATGCCATTCCGGCTTAGCCCCCTATGCCGTTTTGAGCCGCCTGTCCGTTTCCAGCAGGTAGCCCAGGAAAAGGAAAAACAGAAAATTGAGGATGCTGTATGTATCCACGAACAGGTAGTGCTCCGTCAGGCCGCATAGAAACAGCGGCAGCGGAATCAGCGTCAATAGCTTCTCCGCGGCCGCTGCCGTCTTGCTTTTAAGGATGCGGGCCATGGCCCCAAACATTTTTATGGTAAACCAGGCCGCCGCAAGCAGCCCGGGCAGCCCCGTCAGCATCAGGGTTTGCAGATAGGAATTATGCATATGGGTAAACCATTCATAAGTGGCATACCGGTTGACCACATGCATCATTTCCAACTCGTCAAAGCCCTTGACAAGCGCTTGGGGATGATGCTTGATAATCAAAGGAACCGAGGTGAAGAGGGGAAGCCTTCCATTAAGATTGGTAATTTTATAAAAAAAAGAACGTGTTGCAGTGCTGTCTGGGTCAATACTAGATATTTTTTGGGAAATCACCCTCGTCAACGGCCCAAACCCCGCCACAACCGCCACAAGCAGCGCCGCCGCGCCCGCAAGGAGAAGCGTGCGCATGCGCCTGCGGGAAAGGTTCAGCCGCGAAAGCAGGATCATCGCCGCCAGCACCAGCGTAAAGGCGAATACCACAAAGGCCGTGCGCGAGGTCGTAAGCACAATGCCGGCGGTAAAGACGCCCAGGCAAAGCAGCGCGGGCGCAAGGAAAAGGGGCTTCCAATGCGCGCTAAGCAGGTACAGCGTCATAAAAAACCCGGCCAGGCTTATAAACGCGGTAAAATAGGGGTGCTGGCTCAGGATGATCAGCCGGGATTCCTTCATGCCAAACTCGCTTTGGAAGAAGGGGATTACAATCAACCGGCCCAGAAGGGCGGAAACCAGCGCCAGGCCCACCAGGGCCGCAAGCGTAGCCGTAAGCCCAAGCGCGAGGGCGTCCAGGGCCCTGCGATCCTTCGCGTCGCGCAGCACGTGCGCAAAGGGAAGGGCCAGGCCGTAGGTGGCGCTCAGCGATATCAGCCTGTAACGGTTGTAGCTGTATTGCAGGTAATGGTCGCCGTTGAGCATGCGGGTAAGGGCATACCAGCCCACAAAAAACAGGCCCAGCAAGTAGAGCCTGTTTCCCCGGTAATCGCCCCGGTACATGGAAACGCCAATCAGCGCATACACAGGCGCCGCGCAGTAATTCTGCATCACCGCGTGGCCGCGGTCGTATGTTAAAAGGCCGCCAAGCATCACCAGCGCGGTTAGCGCGGCTGTAAAAATACGCGCGCCCCGCAGCCGGCTTTCGCCGCGCCCCGGTTGAAGTTCTTGCATCTGTGTGTGAATTCCCTTCCCAACGGTTTATTCCGCGCCCTGGGCAGGGGCCTTCAGGCAGTCGTAGGACAGCCAAAGGTACTTGGTTCCGCCCAGAATATCCAGCTCGATACGCGCGGTCTGCTTGCGCCGGTCCATTTGAACCACCCTACCGTGGAACGCCTTGAACAGGCCGTCCACAATTTCCACCCGGTCGCCCAGCCTGACCGCCTGGAGCACGCCAATCAGGCCGCCGTGCCGCCAAAGCCAGTCCGCAAACTGCCTGTCCGGCCCGGCAAGCACGGCGCTTCCGCCCCGGTTTTCGTATCTGAGCAGGCGGATTACGCTTTGCAGGCCGCCAAGCGCGGCCTGGGCGGCGGGATCCAAAGCCGGGGAGTATACGAATACATACCCCGGCAGCAGCGGCGCGTAAAGATCCTCCCATTGCGTTCCACGCCGAAGGCGCTTGTGCTTGCGGGGATAAATCGCCCGGCCTATGCCTTTATCCTCAACGGCCCGCACAACCGCCGCCTCGTGCCCGGTCAGGCAGAACAGGCAGCGAACCTCGGCATAGTCCTCCATGCGCTTCTCCTTCCGTAAAAGGGCATAGCTTCGCCTCCGCCTTTTTGGCAAGGCGGTAAACGGCGCCGCTATGTCCATCCCTCCGCTGCCACCACGCAATACACTGTGACTGGCTTGTCGGAACGGTTGTTGCGCCCGGGGCGCATTCCCTTTCCTTCCCGCGTCTGCTGGATTCGCTGGCGTTTTGCTTCGCCTCCAAAAAATGTGCGGCAAAACACCAAACGTTTAAAAGTGGATAAATTTACCTACCCATCCACTCTACATATTATAGCATAACTCAATTTCTTCGTCAAACGCGGCCCCTGTTTCCACGGCGGTTTTGGCGTGAAAATGAATAAATTTCCTGTAAAAACTGCTCGAAACGGCATGCCCTTAAAGCAGGGCGGCCCGGTAGATCAGGTTGATAAACAGCCCGGCCACCCAAAGGCCCATCAAAAGCCACTTGAGCGTGGTTGCGGCGCTGGCCGCCTTTAGCGTGCCTGTAAGCCGCCTTTGGGGGTACGCCCCCAGCGCGCGCAGAAGCAGCAGGTTCTCCAGCGTGTCCGCCGCGCCGCGCAGGCAGGCGAGCGCATACATGGCATGGCGCAGGGGCGCAAGCACGCCCGTGTTGTGCGTAACAACCAGCATCACCAGCCCAAAGGAGGCAATAAACCCAAAGTCCGTCAGCCAGAAGCGCCTGAGCAAGCCCTTTCCCTGCGGGCCGGCCTTGTCAAAGGAGGCAAACGCCTGTTCTGGCGTGTAACGGAAAAGCATATCCAGGCACTGAAAATCCGCGTCCAGGGCGCGCAGGGCGGGCACGCCGCCCTTGGCGCGCCACATGGCCCAGTAGCACGCGGCTGTGCCCAACGCGCCCACGATGGCCGCCGCTATCCACAGCCCGGCGCTCATTTGCAGGGCTCCATATTCACGCCCAGGCGCGTACAGGGCACGCGCCCGGCCAGCAGGTCGCCAATGTGGTAGCGCGCATGGCCTATGACCACGTTGGCGCCGTGCTCCACCGCGCGCATGGCAAAGGCCAGCTTGGCCCGCGCGCCGTTGGCCCCGCTGCGGCTGGCCCCGCTGCAATGCCCCATGAGCCCGGTCACCTTGGCGCGCACCTCCTCCAGGCTGCCGCCGGTGACCAGCCTTACCAGGGTGGAGGGATCGTCGCGGTTTAGGTAGATGCCGTCCGTGCTGGTGAGCAGGATGAGGTTTTTGGCGCCTACCAGCTGCGCGACCACCTCGGCGGTTTCATCGTTATCCACGCATTCCACCACCGCGGCCCCTTCCGCGCGGCGGCTGGCAAGCTCCATCTTGCGCACCTCCTCGTCGCTTACGGGGTCGTTGTAATTGATGATGGGAATCACGCCCTGCTGGGCCGCGCGTTTGAGCAGGCTTAGGATGTGCTCCCGGCGGGGCGCGTCGTTAAAGTGCGTGTGCTCCACCAGCACCTGCCTCACGCCGTATTCCGGACGGATGAACTGCCGGTAGGCGTTCATGAGGATGGTTTGTCCCTGGGCGGCATAATCCGCCTTGTCCTGCTCGGTTACGCCGCCCAGCTCGTGGCCTGTGCGGTGCATGTAATCCAGGCGGCCAATCTCCGTAGCGCCGCTGGTAACCAGAATCATGCCCGGGCGCAGGTCCCCGCCCAGCCTTTGAAAGATGTTGTAGTCAATGGCGTTGTCCTCCTTCTGAATCAGCGCCATGCTTCCGATTTTTACCACCAAATCCAGCTCGCCCATGGCTGTTTCCTCCTTCATAAGCCGCCTTAGCCCTCGGGCTGCCCGGTCAGCACATTCATCCAGGTTTTCTTTTTGAAATGCGGAATCCCTACCGCCATTTTCACCGCTTCCTCCAGGAAGGTGCAGGCATACACCCATTCCAGCGGCCACTTGAGCGCCAGCGCCGCGATGCCGGTGCTGGTTACGCCCACAACCCACAGCGTGCCCACGTCCAAAACCAGGCTGAACAGCGTATCGCCGCCGGAGCGCAGCACGCCCACCACGTTGATGGTGTTGAACGCCCGAAACCAGATGGTTAGCCCGCCCAGCAGCAAAATCAGCTCCGCCTTGTCCCGCACCTCCTGGGAAAGGCCGGAAAAGACGGCCACCAGCGGCCCGCGCGCGGCGATCACAGCCGCGCCCAGCACCACGCCGGCCGCCATGGCGCCCACCATGAGCCGCTTGGCGTACAGGTACGCCTTATCGCGCTCGCCCGCGCCCAGCGCCTTGCCCACAATAATGGCCGTGGCGTTCATCAGGGCGAAGATGGCCACCCACACCAAATCGTTGATGGTGTTGCAAACGCCCATGGTAGCCACCGCCGCGTCGCCCATGCGGCCATAGAATACGCTGTACATGGTGGTGCCCGTGGCCCACAGCCCCTCGTTAAAGATGACGGGCACCACGGTTTTGGCAAAGCGCTTCCTAAACGCGCGGTCACGGCACAGCCATTCGCCGGGGCGGGCCCCGGCGGGCAAGCGCATGCCGTAGGCAAAGGCCATGTTCATCGCCATGGACGCCGCCGCGCTGACGACCGTGGCCAGCGCCGCGCCCCGAACGCCCATGGCCGGGAAACCAAGCTTGCCGAAGATGAGGGCGTAATTGAGCACCGTATTGGTTAGGATGCTCACAAACCCGGACAGCATGGGCAGATAGGTTTTTTCCGCCGCCTTGATGGTGGCGGCGTACACGCTGTCCACCGCCGTAAACAGGTAGCCAAAGGCCACGATGCGCAGATACGCAACCGCCAGCTCATAGCTTTCGCCCTGGGGCAGGAACAGCGATATCAGCTGGCGGGGGAACAGAAGCGCCGCGCTCATGAACACCGCCGCCACGATTGCGACAAAGCCCATGGACAGGCCCATGGCGCAGCGCATGTGCTTTACATCCCGCGCGCCCCAGTATTGGCTTAGGAAAATCGCGCCGCCCGTGCACGTGCCAAAGGTAAACAGGTTAAACATAAAGGTGACGCGGTTGGCCTGCGTTACGGCGGAATACGCCGCGTCGCCCAGGCCGCTCACCATCAGGCCGTCCACAATGTGCAGCGAGGCGGCCACCAGCTGCTGAATCACCATGGGCAGCGCCACCAAAAACACGTTGCGCGCAAAGGGCCTGTCCCAGGTAAGGCATTCCTTTAAAAAGCGCAGCGCCCGATGGGGCGCGCGCAAAAGCTTTTGCATCATAAGCCTCTTTCTTCCCGCGTTGCGTTAGGGAATATAGAATTGATAAAAGTAAGCGAACCCGTTTTCGCCGTAGAGCAGGCAATCCACGTTGGGATCCACCTTCTCGCGCAGGTAGCTTAGCAGGCGGTTGGGCGGCGGGTCCACCACGGCGGTGGCGAACAGCACATCCTCGCGCAGGAAGGTTTCCGCCTGGAAATGCGCAAGGTCGATACCGTAAGCCGCAAACTGCTTCGCCGATTCCGGCGAGCGCAGGTTCCAGCCGCCCCACAGGGTTACGTTGTGCGGCAGGCCCTCGCTCACATCCGGAAACAAATCCCTGCTGCACAGCAGCGTAAGGTCGTGAATGATGAACATGTCCCCGTTGTACAGGGCGTATTCCATCAGGTCGGCGTTGGGGTCGCCAAGCTCGGCGGCGGCAGCCTCGTCAGGAAGAAGGCGGGGCGCCTCCGCGCATAGGGAAAAGCCGCAGAACACCGCGAGCACGCACACAAGCGCCGCAAACGCGCGCTTCCCGCCCCGCTCCCGGCAGCCCGCCGCGCGCAGGAAAACGGCCAGCAGCAACATTTCCGCCGGCAAAAGCATAAGCAGCGCGGCGCGCAGGGGCATGCGGCCCAGCACCATGGAAAGGTACATGGCCATAAGCCCCGCTGCCGCCAGGGTAAGGCCCGCCGCGCCCAGCAGCCAGCCGCGCCTGCCCCGGCCCGCCAACGCAGCGGCCAGCAGGCTCATCAGCGCCAGCGCGGCGGCGGCAAGCATGGCGGCATGCTGGGGCTGGCTGCCCTCCCACAGCGCGCTTACCACGCCGGACGCGCGCGTGAAAAGGCCCGTCAGGCTGTTATCCCGCGCGTCGAGGGCGTACCCGGCAAGGGTGCGCATGGCCTCAGTGGAGATGCTTTCGTCCAGGAAGAACCAGTCTGACCCCACCAGCAAAGCCGTGTTGGGGCTCCAGCCCACCGCCTCCAGCGCTTCCCCGGGCAGGTTGTCAATGCCGTACTGATCCAAAAGGAGGGTTCGTACCTCCTGCCAGGCCAGGTAGTCCGCGTCGCCGCATCGCGCAGTTTCAGCCGCGCGCCAGCCAAGCATGCCGCCCAGCGCCACCGCGGCTACGAGCAGGGAAACCAGCATGGGCCTGGCGGCGCGCTTCGAGGCTCCGCCAAGGCCGTATTCCGTACAGAACACAAACACAAACGCGACCCCGCAAAACGCCAGAACGGGCGCAAGCGCGTCCTGCCGGAGGGCGTAGGCCAGCACGGCAAGCAGCGTGGCAAGCAGCATGCCGCGAACCACGACGGCGGGCTTGTCATGCTCCAGGCTCATGATCTGCATAGCCGCCGCCGCGCCAAGGATGGCCGCCGTTTGCGTAAAGGTGACGCGCACGCAGTAGGGAAACACAAACAGCAGCCAACCTACCAGCGCCAGCAGCGAGCCGCTTGCCAGCCCCGCCCCCGTTTTAAGGGCGCATTGAATCATGCTTTTTTGAAGCACAACGCTGCCCAAAAACAGCAGCCCCACCTGAAACACGGAAAACCACGCGACCGTGGGGAACCGCAGGGCAAGCCAGTGGATGGGCCGCGCCAGCAGCCCGTGGACGAAGATGTGAAAGCTGGCGGGCGTGCCGGTTTCAAAGCCCATAAAGCTGCGCAGGATGGCAACGTCGTCGTTTTGAGAATAGCGCCAGTCAAAAAACAGCGCGATCAGGGCGAACAGAGCCGCGCTCATGCCCAGGCCAATCAGCCAGGCCAGGCGGCGGTTGCGAGCGTGCATGCGGTAGCCTCCCTTAAGGAATGTAAAACTGGAAGAAGTAGGCAAAGCCGTTTTCCCCATAAATCATGTAATCCACGTTGGGGTCCACCTTCTCGCGCAGGTAGCTAAGGAGCTGGTTGGGCGGCGGGTCCACTACGCCGCAGGCAAACAGCACATCCTCGCGCAAAAAGGTAGCGGGGTCAAAATGCAATAGATCGATGCCATAGTTGGCAAACTGGCGAACGCTGTACGCCGAGCGCAGCCCCCAGCCGCCCCACAGGCTTACGTTGTGCGGCACGCCCTCGCTGAAATCAGGGAAAAGATCCATGCCGCCTGCCAGCGTGAGGTCATGGATGATAAACATATCTTCCTCGCCAAGGGCGTAGCTGTACAGGTCGTCCACGCTGGCGGCGTTTTCCTGGGGATGCGTCCATTCATAATGGAAGCCTGGAAGGGCCGTGCATACATACCAGCCGGACAGGCAAACCAGCGCGGCCAGCGCGGCATAGGAAAGCGCCCTCGCGCCGCGGCCCTCCAGGCATGCGGGCAGCAGGGCCGCCAATGCCGCCGCCAATGGCAACAGCGCTTGCAGCGCCGCGCGCAGCGGCATTCTGCCCTTGCACACGGCCAGGTAGGCAAGCAGCGCGGCCGCCAGCAATACCATGCCCGCCAGCGCAAAGCCAAGCCAGCCGCGTTTTCCGCGCGCGCTTAACGCCGCCCCTAGGGCGCAGGCCGCAAGCAGCGCCAAAAGCAGCCAAAGCTGCGGCACAAAGCCGGGGTTATCCCTTGGGAAACACGTAACGATCTCTGCGGCGTTGCTTAGCCACGACTGCATGGAGGCCATGGGCGTTGTTGCCACATAGCGGTTAAGCTGCTCAAACGCCTCGGTGGAGATGCTTTCGTCCAGGAAGAACCATTGCGAGCCCACCAGCGCCGCGGTGTTGGGGCTCCAGCCCACTTTGTCAAATTCCTCCTGTGGAATGCCTGCGAAGCCGTACCGGTCCATCAAAGGCTCCGTCGCGGCCTGCCAGGCCAGGTAGTCCTGCGCGCCGTTTGCGCGGATTTCCCATTCGCGCCAGCCCAGAAGGCCGCCAAGCGCCACCGCCGCAATCAGCAGGAAAATAAACAGGGGCCGCGCGCCGCGCCTTTTCCGTTTTCCCAGCCCGTAATACCGGCCAAGAACATATGCAAACGCCACGCCGCAAAACGCCAGCGCCGGCAAAAGGACGATCTGCCGCAGCGCATAGGCCAGCGCCACAAGCGCCAGCGCGCCGCACAGGCCGCGTATCACCTCGCCCTGCGCGGCGTTTTCATAATCGATGCAAAGCGTTTGAAGCACGGCGGAGGCGGCCAGAAGCGCCGCCGTCTGCGTAAAGGTGACGCGCACAATCCACGGCAGCACAAAGGCCGCGCCAAAGGCAAGCGCCGCCACGGCGCCCTGCCACATTGGCCGCCCGTGCTTTAAAAAGCACTGCGCAATTCCCTTTATGCACACGCTGCCCGATACGAACAAAAGCGCAAGCTGCAGCCAGCTATACCACGCTACGCCCGGCCACAGGCGGCTGAACGCGTACAGGGGCCAGGCCAAAAGCCCGTGCAGGTAGATGTGAAAATGGATAGGCTCGCCTGTTTCATATCCCAGAAAGGGGCGCATGATGCCCGCGTCGTCATTGGCGGCATAGTAAGGGCCCAGCCATAGGAAGGCGACGGCGAAAAACGCCGCCATGACGCCCATGGCGAGGGGCCAGCACAGCATACGCTTGCGTTTCATGCCGCCTTCCTCCCGTTTTCGGTTTCGTTTTGCCCGTCGGCGATTTCAATCAGGTAGGGCGGGCGGCGGCGCGAGGCGTCAAACGTGCGCCACAGGTACGCGCCCAAAAGGCCCAGGGTGAGCATGATCACGCCAAAGCTTAGCAGCTGGAAGATGAACATCATGGTCCAGCCGGTTACGTCGATGCGGCCGGTGAGCTTGCTGATAAGCGCGTCCAGCGCCCACACAAGCGAAACGAGCACCGAAACCGCGCCCAACCCCGTAACAATGGAAACGGGCAGCGTGGAAAAGCTAAACAGCGTATCCGCCACCAGGCGGATCTTCTTTTTAAGGGTCCAGCGGCTTTTGCCAATTTTGCGCTCCCGGCGCACATAGGTGACCACGCCCGTTTTGAAGCCGCTCCACAAAAGCTGGCCGTTGAGGGCGCTGTTGGGCTCGTCCATGCGCCTGAGCACCTCGATGACCTTACGGTCCGCCAAAAACACGTCGAACCCCTTTTTGGGCATGTTGGGCAGGGCGAATTTGCGGGTCATGGCGTAATACGCGTCGGCAAAAAACTCCTGCGCCCTACTTTCCTCGCGGCCCTCGCGCACGGCCAGCACCACGTTGTTGCCGCTTTGCCAGCTTTTGTACATATCCAGCAGCATTTCGGTGGGCTCCTGCAAATCGGCGGCCTTCACCACGGCGCAGTCGCCGGTGGCGTTGTTCAGCCCGCACAAAACCGCCGCGTCGCTGCCAAAGTTGCGCGACAGCTTAAACAGGCGGATGCGGCTGTCCCGCCTTGCTAAATCCTGCATCACGGCGTAGCTGTTATCGCCGCTGCCGTCGTCCACCAGCAAAAGCTCCACCTCAAAATCAGCCTTATCCAGGATCTTTTCCTTGAGGTCGGCATACAGGGGCGGCAGGTTTTCGGCGTTGTAATACACGGGAATGACGATGCTAAGCTTGGGCATTGCCCGTAACCTCCCTTACAAAGGCGTCGTAATCGCGAATGTATTCCCGCGCGTCATAGGGCTCGTTGGAGAGCACCAGCAGCACCGAATCCGGCGAGAAATCGTACATATCCTTCCAGACCATCCTGGGCAGGTACAGCCCCGTGTGCGGCCTGTTGATGGAAAACACCGCCTCGTTGCCAAAGCCGTCGCGCACGCGCACCTTGCTTTGCCCCGATACGTTGATGAGCACAAACTCGCTGCGGCGGTTGGCGTGGCGGCCGCGCACCACGTCCGCGTCGCTGCCGTAGATGTAAAAGATGCGCTTGATCTCAAAGGGGATATCCTTAAGCCCTTCCACCACCACCAGGTGGCCCCGCTCGTCGCCGTGCTGGGGAAACTCCAGCATGCGCACAGAATCGTTCATCATGGGGTTATGCCTCCCGATAGAATTTGGTATAGATGCGGTTGAGGGAATGCAGGCAGCCGTACCCCTCCTTGTTTTGGATAAGCCCAACGTTGAGCACGCGGCCCCGGTCGTGCGTGCTGGTGCCAAAGCTCACGCGGGACGCGCCCAGGATAAGGCCCCGGCGGATAACCGCGTCATACAGGAAGGCGGAGGGCACATAGCCCTTCACGGCCGGGTCGGTTGCCAGGTACTGGGTGTGCAGCACATTGGCCTGGGCGAAGAAAAACAGGCACGCGCCCGCGACCATGCGGCCCTGCGGATCGTACACGCCAAGGAAGGATACCTCGTCCTTCAAGCGCGCGCTTTGGAAGTCCCACAGCTCGTGCAGGGTATGCACGGGCTTTGCGTCAAACTTTTGCAGGTTCAGGCACAAAAGATCGTAAAACGCGGCCAGCTGCTCGCGGGTTTCAATCGGGCGCGCCTCCAGCCCGGCCTTTTGGCATTTTTTCAGGTCGTAGCGCTTGTTAAAGCTGTACGCCGCGTTAAGCGCCTCGTGGCTTTGGCCCGCTATGGGCAGGTAGGCGGCGATCTCCAGCTCGTCGGTATAGCCGGCGTGGTAGAGGGCGTATTGCAGCGCGTCCGTGGGCAGGGTGCAAAACAGGTCGCTGGTAAGCTTGAGCTCCGCCGCGCCATAGCCCTGCGCCTGCCAGTACGCATCCAGCTGCTCTACCAGCGCCGTCAGCTTGGGCGCGCGCAGCAGCGCGGGCGAAAGCACCGGGCCGCCAAACGTGCTGCCCGGGTGGGAGCGAAGCATTTTCACGCCGTTTACTGCCTGCGCGGCGGCGGGGCATACGCCCACCAGCTCGCTGCCGTTGAAAATCATCAGGGACGCATCCTCAAAGCGGCCCTCGGGGTGATAGCTCAAAAACCGGCGCGTGTGCAAAAACGTGCCGTTCATGGAGCCCTCCATCACAAAGCGGTCCCATTTTCCGGCGTATTCGGGCCGGTAGGGGGTTAGGGTAAGCGTTTCCATAGCTCTCCTTTATGGGCGGAAGCCGTTGATGGTATCGATCACGCGGCTTTGCTCCTCAAGCGTGATGCCGTTGAACATGGGCAGGCTTAGCACCTCGCGCGCGTTGCGCTCCGCGATGGGGAACGCGCCCTCGCGCAGGCCCAGGTAGCGGTAGGCCTCGCTCAAATGCGGCGGGATGGGGTAATGCACCTCGCTGCCCACGCCATGCGCCGCCAGGTGGGCGCGCAGCGCGTCGCGGTGCGGCGTATGGATAACGAACTGGTGCCACGTGGGCGTTACGCCGGGGCGCACCCTGGGCAGGGCCAGGTACGCCGTATCAAGCCCCTCCAGATAGCGTTGGGCAATTTGGCGGCGCTCGGCGTTAAGCGCGTCCAGAAAATCCAGCTTTACGTTTAGCAGCCCGGCCTGCAATTCATCCAGGCGGCTGTTGGTGCCCACAACCTCGTTTTGGTACTTCACGCGGCTGCCATAGTTGCGAAAAGCGCGGCAGCGCCCGGCGAGCGCCTCGTCATTGGTGACGATGCAGCCGCCGTCGCCAAAGGCCCCCAGGCCCTTGGTGGGGTAGAAGCTGAAGCAGCCGATATCGCCGAAGGAGCCGGTCTGTTTGCCCTCAAACAGGGTTCCGTGGCTCTGCGCGCAGTCCTCCACCAGCCTAAGGCCATGGCGCTTGGCGATTGCACAGATTTTGGCCATATCGCAGCTTTGGCCAAACAGGTGCACCGCCAGGATGGCCCGGGTGCGCGGGGTGATCGCCGCCTCGATTTGGTCCGCGTCAATGTTGTCGTACACATCCGGCTCCACAAACACGGGCGCGGCCCCATTGATGGTAATGCCCATCACGCAGGCGATGTAGGCGTTGGCGCACACGATCACCTCGTCGCCGGGGCCGATGCCAAGCAGGCGGAAAGCGATCCACAGCGCGTCCAGGCCGCTGGCCAGGCCCACGCAGCATTTGGCCCCAATATAGGCGGCAAAGCGCTCCTCAAAGGCGCTTACCTCCCTGCCAAGCACGTACCAGCCGCTTCTGAGCACCTCCAGCGCCTTTTGCTCGTAGGCCTGGGCGTGCAGCTGGAAGGGACGCTTCAAGTCGTTTGCGGGTATTGTAATGGGCTGCGCCATAGGCTAGCCTCCTTAATGTGTATTTCCTTTTCATTATAATGGTTCCGAAGGGATTGTCAACACGGGCCGGGTAAGGTACAATCAGAAGGAGCGCGCCCCAAACGGGGCCGCGGGGAGGACCTTTATGGAACGGTTAAAGCGCCGTTGGGCGCAGTTGATGGAAAAGCCCCTGCTTGCAAAGCTGTGGCAGTTTGTGAAATTTGGGATTGTGGGCGTGAGCAACACGCTCATTTCCCTGTGCGTGTACGAGGCCTGCGTGCACCTTCTGGGCCTGCACTACCTGGCCGCCAACCTGATTGGCCTTTGCATCAGCGTGGTCAACGCCTATTACTGGAACAACCGCTGCGTATTTGGCGAAGGGGAAAAGCGCACCTTTTGGCAGCACGCGGGCATGTACCTGCGCTCGCTGGCTGCCTACGGCGGCGCCTTCGTACTGGATTCGCTGCTGCTGGTTTTTTGGGTGGAGGCCGTTCATACCGGCGAAACCGTCGCGCCGGTGCTGAACCTGTTTGTTACCATCCCGCTGAATTTTCTGGTGAACAAATACTGGACCTTTCGCAAGCGGTAAGGCAGGCAGTGGGAAAATCTACATACGCTTAATTTGTGTGTTGACAGATTTCTAACGAATGGGTACACTGTATGTATGGTCGTATGGTCTAAGGAAAAAAACTGTTTCTACCCAGAAGTCCCATCAAATTTGAAGGAGGCAACCATTTATGAGGAAACCCAAGGTATTGCTCAGCCTGATGCTGGCGCTTGCGCTGCTTGTAAGCGTGGTTCCGGCCCTGGGCGAGTCCCTGGCGGACGGTACGTACACCGGTTCCGGCAAGGGCATGCATTCCAACATTGCCGTTACCGTAACCGTAGCGGATGGCAAAATCAGCAGCGTAACCGTGGACAGCCACGACGAAACCCCCGGCGTGTCCGATCCCGCCGTGGAGCAGATTCCCCAGGCGATCGTTGCGGCGGGAACGCCGGACGTGGACGCCGTGGCGGGCGCGACCCTTACCTCCAACGGCATCATTGAGGCCGTGAAGAACGCCTTGAACGGCGTTGCCGCGGACGAACAGCCCGTGGCGCTTGCCATTGAGCCGGACATGATTGTTGTGGGCTCCGGCATGGCGGGCCTGGTGGCTACCGCGCGCGGCGTGGAGCTGGGGCTGAATGTGCTGGTATTGGAGGAGAGCGTGCGCACGGGCGGCTGCATCCACTATGCGGGCGGCACCGTGAGCGGCGCGGGCTTTAAAATTCAGAAGGAGAACGGCGTAGAGGATACGCCCGAGGCCTTCTATGCCGATATCGTGGCCCTAGGCGGCGAGGGCGAGTACAACGTGGAGCTGGCCAAGACCCATACCGAGCGTTCCGGCAGCGCCATTGACTGGCTGGACGAGGACCTGGGCGTGGACTTTGGCGACCGCGGCCTTGTGGGCGGCGCGTATACCGCCATGCAGACCCTGCGCGTGACCCGCGCGCTGGGCTCCTACTCCATGGGCGCGGCCAACGCTTACCTGGAGCCGCTCAACGCCAGGCTGGAGCAGGCGGTTGCCGATGGCAAGGCGCAGATTATGTTCAACACCCGCGTGACCGAGCTGCTGGTTGAGGACGGCAAGGCCGTTGGCGTAAAGGCCGGCGAGCGCGAGTTCCGCGCCCCAAGCGTGGTGCTGGCCACCGGCGGCTACTCCTACAACGAGGAGCTTTTGAAGCTGGCCGGCTTTGAAAACGTGATCTCCTGCGCGCCCTCTACCTCCAACGGCTCCGGCTTCCTGCTGGCAAAGGCCCTGGGCGGCGTGTATGACAACATGGACGAGATTGTGAACTACTACGGCGGCGGCATCCCCACCGACGGCTTTGACATGTATTACCAGGTCAACAACAAGTATCCCGGCCTGATCTATGTCAACCTGGACGGCGACCGCGTTGGCGCGGAGGAATCCGCCAAGAGCGCCATGTGGCACGGCGCGCGTGAAAGCAAGCTGCTGGCCGTAATCTCCGGCAACATGATCGATAAGGAGCAGGCCTTCATCAAGTACAGCATGATCAACAAAAACGTGCTGGAAAACAACGGCTGGGACAAGCTGGACGAGCTGGCCGAAGCCGGCAACTGCGTATACAAGGCCGAAACCCTTGAGGAGCTGGCCGAGCTGACCGGTGCCAAGAACCTGCCCGCCACCGTGGAAGCCTACAACAAGGACGTGGCCGCCGGTGCGGACAGCGCCTTTGGCCGCGCCCCTGAAAGCATGCTGCCCCTGGAAAGCGGCCCGTACTATGCCGTTGTAACCGTGCCCTACGTATGGTCCGGCACCTCCGGCGGCGTGCGCGTCAACGGCCAGGGCTACCTGCAGCTTGAGGACGGCGCCGTGATCGAGGGCCTTTCCCTTGCGGGCGAGATCCTTGGCCCCAGCAACATCCTGGGCAAGATCAACTTTGGCGGCATCAACCACTCCATGTGCGCTACCTGGGGCATCATCGCCGCAGAAAACGCCGCCGCCAACAAATAGCAGGGGGTGACCCCCTGCACCCCCGGACTGCGCCCCCTTTGGGGGGCGCAGCGCGCTGCGCGGGGTGGATGCGTGTAGAGCAAATACGCCAGACGGCAAAAGGGCCGTCTGGCTTTTTTCCGCCGGGCCGCAAAAGGGCGGCCCGGCTTTGCGGGTGTTGGGGGTGTGGGCGCGTTGCGCTTCGCGCCGCGCGGCTATTTCTTGCCCATTGCAGCGTTCATTTTGGCGATTTTTTTGCGCAGGGCCAGGTACTGCGCCAGCCAGATGAACACGAAGATACCCAGGAACACGGCCGCGTAGGCAAGCGCGCCCATCAGGCTATGCTCCATCCAGTGGCACACGTAGGCGGTGGGCAGCAGGGATGCGGCGGCGGCCGCCAGGTACAGCAGCGTTTGCTTGAGCAGGCTCCAGCGGTCAATCTCCCAGATTACGGAGGCGGCGGCGTAGCCCGCGCCCGTAAGGGCTGTGAGCGCAGCTTGCAGCGCCGCGGCGTTTAATTCGCCCAGCTGTGCCGCGAACGCGGGCACGCAGGGGAAGAACGCGCCCCCGCCCACGATATAGGAGATACAAAGGGTGATTACGTGGCCGATGGCTATGCCCAGCGGCGCGCCCAACAGCGCGCGCCGGAGGGCTTGCTTTGCATGGTGGTTCATATGGGTTGCTCCTTTCAAATACCCAGCGCGTCCTTGATTTTGCTTACATACCGGCGGGAAGCGTAGGTTTTGCTGCCGTCCTTGAACACCGCGCACACGGTGCCGGCTAGGCTCAGGTCAAAGCGCCGCACCTGCGTTAGATTTACAATTTCGGAATGCGAGATACGCATAAAAATTTGCTTGTCCAGCCGTTCCTCCACCTCGTACAGGCGCAGGCGCAGCGTGTATTCCCCCGTTTCCGTAACGCAGTACACGCGCTGGCTGGCTGCGTAAATGCGCATGATGCGCGCCGGCTCGATCAATTCCGCCGCGCCGTCGCGGAAGCCTGCCAGCAGGTTGGGCCGCCCCGCGCGCAGGCTGCGGATTAGCGCGTCCAATTCCGGCGTGACCTCGGCGGCTATCACAACCAGCCGCGGTTCCGCGCAGCCGGGTTCCAGCCTGATATCCACCCTCATGTTTGCTCACCTCCTGATAGCAGGATAGCATACTGCAAGCGCCCATGCCATATCCGGCGGCATAATCGGTCGTTTACGGCGCGCGGACGGCGCAAAAGGGTTCTTTCGCGGGGTGAAGGGGGCTCAGCCCCCTTCCGGGGTTTGGGGCAGGGCCCCAAGTCCCCGCGCCGCAGCGCGCCCCCAGGCGAGCAACGCGGCAGCCCGGCAGGGCTGGCGCTGCGGCTTTAGGCAGTTGCCGCCCTCGGCCAGCCGCACGGCTAAGGGCCCCCGGCTTTCGCCAGGGGCCCCATGCAATCAAAGAAGCGCGTATTTGAAATGGTTTTATCCGCTGTTGCCCGGCTGGCAACGCCTTATCCGTTCGCCTGATCGGGCGTATAGCTTAGGTAGTACAGCACCCTGGCGTTGGGCTCCACTTGCAGGGTAAGCTGGCATACGGCCTGGCCCTCGCTGTCGCTGAGCACGCCGTCCAGCAGGCGTACCTTGCCTGCGCGCACATCCGCCGTGGCGCGGCCCGCCTTCCAGGTTTGGCCTGGCACCAGCGCCGTCATAAAGGCGCTGATGTAGCCGTCCACGCTATCGGTAAAGGTGCGGTGCGTATAGGAGGTATCCGTAAAGCTAAGGCCGGAAAGGGCGCGCGTACCATCGTATTCCAGCAGGTAGCCGTCCCTGGAAAAGCGCAGCACAATGGGCAGCGAATCCAGCGAGGTGCGGGCCTCCACGCGCCATTGCGCGCCCGACCGGGAAGCGGTGAAGGCATAGGCGGCCGTATCCTCGCCAATAAAGGGGCTTTCCAAAAAGCGCCGCGCGCAGGCGATGGCCTCGTCCCCGTTTTCCAGGGGCGCGGCGGCGGCCGTCCAGCTTACGGTGGGAATATCGCGTACCGTGGGCAGGGGCTCGCTTTCGCTGGTGGCAAAGGACACCAGCAGCACGGCCGCGGCCGCCAGCGAGCCGATAGCCACCGCCCACCGGCTGCCCCGCACGCAGCGGATGATCGCCGTAATGCGCTGCCTTAGATGCTTGCCAGTGAGCGTTGCGCCCGTGGCGTGAAGCCAGGGCGCGTTTCCGCCCCGCCCGGCGGTGCTTACAATGGCGTTGGCATAGGCAAGGCGGTCAATATCCTGCAATTTGGCGGTCACGCGGTCGTCGCAGGCCATTTCGCAATCCACCTTGCTTAGGTAGGCGGCCAGCCACACCAGCGGGTTGAACCAATGCAGGGCGCAGCACAGGTTGCGCACCAGGCTCCAAAAGGGGTCGTGCGTGCGCCGGTGGCACAGCTCATGCGCCAGCACAAGCGATATATGCTCCTTGGGCACATCCAGCGGCAGGGCGATAAAGGGCCGTATAATGCCCACCAGGCAGGCCCTGCTTAGCCGGTCCACGTAATACACGGGCGGGGGCGCAATGCGGTAACGCTGGCACAGCGCCTCAAACTGCGCAAGCTCGCCGCCGTCCAGCGGGCGCACGCGGTCATGCTTGACGCGCTTGAGGAAGCGCAGGTTGTGAGCGATCATCCACGCGCCCACGCCTATGGCTACGCCAATCCACAGGATAAGCACCCATTTGCCCGTGTAGCCGCCGCGCGTTTGCGCCGCGAAGGTGCGCAGCGGGCTGCTCTCCCCGTCCGAAAGGAGTGAGGCCATGTCATACCCCGCGTCTATCACGCGCTGGCGCACCTGATCGGCCACGGGGCGGGCCGCCACATCCACCGACAGCCCGGGCCGAAACTCGTCCATAACGGGATTGGGCAGGGAAAGCGGCAATAGCAGCCTGAGCGCCACCACCAGCCAGGCCGCGTAGATGGCGCGGCTTCCCAAGCGGTCGCGCAGCAGGGCGCGCACCGCGATTACCAGCAAAATCAACGCGCTGCCAATCACCGTTGCTTCCAGCAAGTAGTTGAAGATGGTCATGCTTCGCATGAGGACATCCTCCCTTCAGCAGTTGGGCCGTGCGTTTCCCAAAACGCACCTATATTCTATAAGACGCACGAGAAACGGCTTTTGGTTCATCCGTTCCGTTTTTTTGTTGTTTTTTGTCAGCCGCCCTGGCAAGAACCGCCTCCAGCGCGCCAAGCTCCTCACCGCTTCGCTCCCCGCAATCCACAAGCTGGCTCACCAGCAGCGGGGCCCGGCCCCCAAAAAGCCGGTTTCGGGGGACAGGGCGCGGGTGAAATCCATCATAGTTTGCGGGCTTTTGTCCCACAGGCGCAGCATAATCTTCCATTCGGCCTCGGTCAGGCGCGCGGGCGTATCGGGCAAGGCCCCTTTCCTCCCTTTGGCTGTTAACGCGGGAATCGAATCCTATTGTACGTATGTTTGCCTTGAAAGTCAATTCGCACCGTAATACAGATTTTGCTAAGAAATGCGTCGCATGCGCCCGATTTGGTTGACGAACCGATTAAACCATGGTAGACTGAGCGCGACCAATTTTGGAAAGGAAGCACTAAGCGCATGCAGCTACTCAATCAAATCCTGCGCGGCGCCGTTATTGGCGTAGCCAATATCATCCCCGGCGTTTCCGGCGGCACAATGATGGTGTCCATGGGCGTGTATGATACGCTTATCCACTGTATCACCCACCTGTTTAGCGAGTTTAAGCAGAGCGTCAAAACCCTGCTGCCTTACGCCATCGGCATGCTGGTGGGCATTGTGGCGCTAGCCAGCGTGCTCAAATTCCTGTTCGCCAATTATGCCCTGCCCACCTCAACGGCCTTTATCGGCCTTATTTTGGGCGGCTTAAACCCCTTGCTTCGCAAGATCAACAAAAAGAAGCTCAACTGGGTATCCCTGGCGGTGTTTGTGCTGTTTTTTGCGGGCATTATCGCCCTGGCCCTCACCGGCGACGTAAGCAACCCCGAAAGCCTTACCCTGGACATGGGCCAGGTGATCATCCTTGTGGTGATGGGCGCGGTTGCGGCGGCTACCATGATTATCCCCGGCGTGTCCGGCAGCATGGTTTTGATGCTGCTGGGCTATTATACCCCCGTGCTCAACGCCGTGGACGCGCTCAAAAACGCCGTGTTCTCCTTTGATGTTGGCGCGATGGCCAACCCCTTCTTCACGCTTTTGCCCTTTGGCGTGGGCGTGGTGCTGGGCATCTTTGGCGTAGCAAAGCTGATTGAGTGGCTGCTTGCCCGCTTCCCCACCCAAACGTATTGCGGGGTGCTGGGGCTGGTGGTTTCCTCGCCCATCGCCATTTTGCTGCGCACGGACATGACGGGCGTAAACTGGATCATCATCCTGATCAGCCTGATCACCTTTGCGCTGGGCTTTGTGGCCGCCATGCTTCTGGCCCGCGGCAGCGGCGAGGAAGCGCCCAAGGCGTAAGAATTCCATAAATCAAGCGCGGCCGGCATGCTTCACCGCATGCCGGCCGCGTTTGATTCGGGCTAATAGAACGCTGCGAGCGAGGGGCTGCCCTCCTCGTCCCAAGCAACCTCGTAAACCGTCCAGGGATAGGCCTCGCCATCCTCGGCCAGCTCGCGCATGGGCGCGAAGAGCAGATGAACGTCGTCAAAGCAGATCACATGGGTAACGCGCTTTTCCCTGAGAAACGCGCGCAGGGCCTGCGCATCCTCAAGCTGCGGCGTGGGCAGCTCAAAGCGCGTTGGCGCGAAGGCGTAGCGCAAATCCTTGATAAAATCGGAGCTGACCTCCAGCCCCACCAGCGCGCACGCATCCGGGATTTCCGCCAGCGATTCGGCCCAATCGTGATCCATACGCACGGAGGCCTCTGCGCCCAGGGCGCGATCGTGCTGGATATAGCGCTTGGGAATCAGGCTTTCGGCCATGGCGCTCCAGTTTGTGCCAAGCGCCGCGGTTACGGCAAGCGCCGCAAGGCAGGCGGCGGGCCAGGGACCCGTCCTGCGCGCGGCCTCTCCGGCCAGGATACGCGCGGCCAGCATGGCAAACCCCAGCACGATGGGCGTCATATAGCGCTCCATCAGCAGGATCATTTTGTCGCGGTGGGCCTGGGTATATACCTCGGTTTCCCAGTAAAACACCGTAAAAAACGAGGCGTACTGCATCAAAACATACCCTGCCGCGGCCAGCGCCATCACAATGGCCGCACGCCGCTTCTCCCGCCCGTTACCAAAGGGCAATAGCAGCAGCGCCACGGGCAGGACGCACCATACAAGCAGCGGTATGCGCACGGGCGCGCTGGTCATATCGTTCATTTCGCCGGTATAAGCGTTGAGAAAGGCGTGCCCTATGGCGTCGGCCACGCCGTCGCCGCCGGCGGGCGGCACGTAAGCGCCGCGGAGCATTTGCCCAAGCGTGTCCATGAGGTTGGTTGTGTGCATGCCGCCCAGACCCTGCGCGCGGCAAAAGCCCAGCCACGCGCCCAGCGTAACCAGCGGCGCAAGCCAGCACAGCGCCACGCGCGCGCGCCCCTGCGCGCGGCAGCGGCCCAGGACGGCCATCATAACCATGGCTATCACCGCAAACACAACCCCGATCTGCTTGATCAAAACCAGGCCGCACAGGCCCAGGGCCACGGCCAGCAGGCCGGGGCCGTCCCGGCGGTTCAGCTCATAGATGCGCACGAGCGTGTATCCAAAGCAGGCCGCCAGAGCCGTATCCACGCTCAAAACGGCATAGCAGGTGCTGTTGGCCCACGCGGGCAGCGCGAGCAGCGCCGCCGTGGCAAGGGGCGCAAGCCATACCCGTGTCCAGCGCATGCGGCCCACAAGCGGCAGCAAAAACGCCGCGTAGCAGCTAAACAGCGTCGCGTACAGCGCGGGCTCGCTCCACTCGCCCAGGGCGTGCAGCACCCACCATTGCAGCACCTGCATACCGGGCAGGTAGCCGCCGAAGGTGGGGTTCAAGTGATGCGCCCCGTCCAGGAAGCCGTTATAGGCCCATAGGGATTTGGGCATAAGCGCCCAGTGCGCCACGTCGTCGCGCCACCACACAACCATGGGCTGGCAGGCATAGGCATACAGCGCCACAGCCGCGCCAAAGCACAAAAGGCCCGGCGTAAGCGCATAGGCCGCAAGGCGCCTCCCAAGCTCGCGGGGCGTAAGCCTGCGCGCAAGCAGCGCATAAGCCGCAAGCGCGGCCACGCCCAAAAGCGCCGCCACGGCCACGCCGTCCATCCAGAATAGGCGGCGCGGCATGGCCAAAAGCGTAAGCAGCAGCATCAGCGCGCACACGGCGGGCGCAAGCGCCTGCTCAAAGCGCCTGCGCGCGCATACGCAAACCGCGCACACCGTAATGAAAAAGGCCGTGAATTGCAGCATAACGCCCTCCTAGCGCTCCAGGGCGTCCAGGTAGGAGCGCAGCCTGGCGATATCCCCATCCAGGTAGCAATAGCCCGTCATGCCCACGCTTTGCGCGCCGTCGATGTTAGCCTGCAAATCGTCGATAAACAGGCATTCCTCGGGCGCGAGCCGGAACTTTTCTAACAGGCGCAGATAGATGGCGGGGTCGGGCTTCAAAAGCTTTTCCTCGGCGGAAACCAATACCCCGCTGAAGCGCTCCAGATGCTTGATTTTATAGGAAAAATCGTGGAAGCAGTAGCCCGCGTTGCTAAGGATGTACAGGCGGTAGCCCTTGTCCAGCAGCTCGCCGGTAAGGGTATCCATGCCGCTTTTGGGGTACAGGCCGTCCACATGCCAGTCCTTCAGGATTTCCGCCGCCAGGGCCTTAAGCTCCGGCGTTTCCAGCCGGGCCTGCGCCAGGGGCAGGTATTCCTTTTCCGTCATCAGGCCGCCGTCGATCATCTGCTTCCATTGGGGGTGCCAAAACAGCTCGTCGCACAGGCGCTGGGCGACGGCCCGGTCGCCCGCGTGGCGCAGGCAGGGCAGCAGCGGGTCGTGGTCCAAAAGCACCATGCCCATATCGCATACGATATTGCGAATCATCAGTCGCTTCCTCCTTCGTGATTCATCAGCTCATACATAAAAATGGCCGCGGCCACCGCCGCGTTCAGCGATTCCGCGCCCCCGCGCATGGGCAGGCGGTAGCGGTGCGTTGCGGCCTGTACGGCCTTGGGGCTTAGCCCCGCGCCCTCGTTGCCAATGAGCACGCACATCTTGCGCGGAAGGGGCCCGCGGCTGTAAAATGGCTCGCCGTCCAGCGCGGCGGCAATGGTGGCGTAGCCGCGCGCGGCCAGCGCCTGCGCTGCCTGGGCCGCGTCCGGCACGGCGCACAGGGGCACGCGGAACACGCTGCCCATTGTGGCCCTAAGCGCCTTGGGCCCAAACGCGTCCGCGCAGCCGGGCGTGAGGATGCAGCCGTCAAAGCCCGCCGCGTCCAGCGTGCGCAGCACCGTGCCCACATTGCCGGGATCCTGCACGTTTTCCAGAAGCACCAGCTTGTCGCCAAGCGCGTTAAGCGCCCGCTGCGGCGGCAGCTTGCACACGGCGGCCACGCCCTGCGGCGTTTTCACCTGCGATATGGCAGAGAGCACGTGCGTCGGCACGGCGTAGAGCTGCGTATGCGCCCCGGCCCTCGCAAGCAGGGGCGCGTATTCTTCCGCGCGCGCCTCGTCCACAAACAATGCCTCCACGGCGTCCGGGCACATGGCGAGCGCCTCGCCCACCATGTGCTCGCCGTCCAGAAGGCACGCGCCCCGCGCCGTCCGCTCCCGGGCCGAGCTTAGCGCGCGCGCCGCTTGCACCACGGGGTTTTTGAGGCTGGTCAGCGCTTTCATCACATGCGCTCCGGGGCTTCCATGCCAATCAAATACAGGCCGGTTTTGACGGTATCCTTCACGGCGCGGGTCAGGCGCACGCGCGCCTCGCGCACGCCCGCGTCCTCATCCAGGATGCGGTTTTCATAGTAGAACTTGTTGTAGGCCTTGCACAGCTCGGTTACCGCGCGGGTGATGATGCTGGGCTCGTAGCGGTTGGCGGCCTCGCGTACCGTTTCCGGGAAGCGGCTTAGCTGCCTAAGCAGCTCCTGGGCAAAATCGTCGCCCAAGGCGCCGTAATCCGGCTGGGCGGCGGGCAGGCCTTCGGCCTTGCGCAGGGCGGAGCAGCAGCGCGCGTGGGTGTACTGCACATAGGGCCCGGTTTCACCGTCGAAGCTAAGCGCGCGCTCCCAGCTAAAATCAATATCCTTGATGCGATTGTTCTGCAAATCGGCGTACACCACGGCGCCGATGCCCACCTGGCGGGCCACCTCGTCCTTGTTTTCCAGGTCGGGGCTTTTTTCCTCGATGATGGCGCGGGCCTTTTCAATGGCGCTGTTGAGCAGGTCCTCCAAAAATACCACGTGGCCCTTGCGGGTGGCCAGCGCCTGGCCCTCGTAGGAGATCATGCCAAAGGCCACGTGCACCAGGTCCTTGGCCCAGGCGTAGCCCATCTTTTCCACAACCTTGAACCACTGGCGGAAGTGAAGGTCCTGCTGGTAGGCCACCACGTACAGGCATTTATCAAAGTCGTACTCGTCCTTGCGCCATAGGGCGGCGGCGATATCGCGGGTGGCGTAAAGGGTCGCGCCGTCCTTTTTCAGGATCAGGCAGGGGGGCATGCCGGTGGTTTCCTCGTCCAAATCCACAATGGAAGCGCCGTCGCTTACGGTGAGCAGGTTCTTCTTCCTAAGCTCGTCAAGCACCCGGCCCATCTTATCGTTGAAGAAGGCCTCGCCGTTGTAGCTGTCAAAGGTTACGCCAAGCAGGTCGTACACGCGCTGGGTATCGCGCAGGGTAAGCTCCTTAAACCAGGTGAACAGGCCCATGGCCTCTGCGTCGCCATCCTCAATGGCCTTGAACCAGCGGCGGCCCTCGTCCTCCAGGGCGGGGTTGGCCTCGGCCTCCTCGTGGAAGCGCACGTACAGGCGGGTGAGCGCCTCCACGCCGTCGCGCTCCACCTCCGCTTTATCGCCCCAGAGCTTGTAGGCGCAAATCAGCTTGCCAAACTGGGTGCCCCAGTCGCCCAGGTAGTTGATGGCGACGGTTCGATAGCCCAAAAAGTCATAGATGCGGCGCAGGCTCTGGCCGATCATGGTGGTGCTCAAATGGCCGATGTGAAAGCGCTTGGCGATGTTGATGGAGGAAAAGTCCAGGCAGATGGTTTTGCCCTTGCCCTCCTCGCCCGCGCCGTAACGCTCGCCCTGGGCAAGCACGGCTTCCAGCGTTTTTTGGGCAAAGTTGCCGCGGTTGAGGAAAAAATTGAGGTACCCGCCCTGCTGCCTGGCCTCGCACAGCTCCTTTGCATCGATGGCCTGGGCCAGCCCGGCGGCGATCTGCGGCGGCCCCATGTGCAGGGCGCGGCTTAGCTTAAAGCAGGGGAAGGCGTAATCGCCCATTTCCTTTTCCGGCGGGATTTCCAAAAAGCCCGCGATTTCGCCGGGGCCGGGCAGGCCCTCCGCGCCGGGATGCCGGCTTTGAATGGCCTGGTAAATCAGTTGGGCAAGGCTTTGCTTCGTATCCATTTGTCAAAGACTCCCTTCGGTTTGTGTATGGGGTTGGGCGGCAAAGCGCAACCCGCGCTTCCATTTGCCGCGGCAGTAAAAGAAAATGCTCATGCCGCAGCCCGCCAGCCATGCCACCAGCAGCGAGCCGTACAGGCACATGGGGTCGCCGGCCGGGTTTTGGGGCGAGCGGGTGAGATAGGCCCACAGGTAGGCTAACGGCATGCGGATTCCCACAGTTGTGATCACGCTGATCCACATGGGGATGACGGTATCGCCCGCGCCGCGCATAACGCCTTGCAGCGTTTGCGTAACCGCGAAAGCGATATAGCCCACCGCCAGGATGCGCAGCATGCCCACGCCCATTTGCACGATCTCCCCGGTTTGGGTAAATACGCGCATGAGGTTTTGGCCAAACAGGAGGATGAGGCCCACCAGCACCGTGGCCGTGCCCACCGCCAGCATAAGCGTGTCCCTGGCCCCGCGGCGCACGCGCTCCAACTGGCGCGCGCCCACATTTTGCCCGGTGAAGGTGGTGGCGGCCACGCCAAAGGTGAAGTTGGGCATCATGGCAAAGCCGTCCACGCGCATGACAGCCGTAACCGCCGTAACCACGTTGGGCCCCAGCGAGTTTGTAAGCGACTGCACCAGGATGCTGGACAGGGAAAAGATCATCTGCGTCATGCCGGCGGGCAGGCCCAGGCGCACGATGCGGCCGGTGATGGGCCTGTCCAGGCGCAGGGTGGAGCGGTTCATATCGATGGTATCGCGCATGCGGTACAGCTTGCGCAGGCACAGCACCGCCGATATGCCCTGCGCAAGAATGGTGGCCCAGGCCACGCCGTCGGTGGTCATGCCAAGCAGGGTGATAAAGGCGATATCCAGCACAATGTTCAGCCCCGAGGCCACCAGCAGGTAGATCAGCGGGCTTACGCTGTCGCCCAGGCCGCGCAGCACGCCGCTTAAAATGCTGTACATGGCCATGCCCGTGATGCCCAGCATGATGATGATAAGATAGTCCGAGGCCATATCCAGCATGTTTTCCGGCGTGGAAAGCAGCTGAAGCAGCGGGCGCGAGCAGGTAACGCCAATCACGGTCATCACAACGCCGCTAAGCAGGGTGAGGATCACCGTAGCGCCCACGGCGCGGCTAAGGCCCTCCCGGTCGCGCGCGCCAAAGTACTGCGATACCACAATGGTAGCGCCCGTGGAAATGCCCATGAACAATACGATCATCAAATTGATAACCGGCCCCGCCAGGCCCACGGCTCCCAACGCCGCGTCGCCCACGTAGCGGCCCACCACAATGGCGTCCACCGTGTTGTACAGCTGCTGCGCCAGATTGCCCAGCAGCAGGGGAATGGCAAACAGCGTAATCCCCGTAAGGGGCTTGCCCTGCGTAAGGTCGCGCGGCCCAAACAAGGCTTGGAGTTTTTCAAGCATGCTAAATCCTTTCAGGGAAATGGGGATGCGGGAGGACGCGCCTCCCACGCCCTATGGCGAAGGGCTTTGCCTTCGCAATCCCGTGGCTGCCCGCGCGCTGCGCGGGCAAGGCGATGACGAAGCGCAGGGTGAAGGGGCTCCATGGAGCCGTTAGGGGTGCAGGATGGTGCCCATCGTATCCCCCGCGAGCACCTTGAGCACGTTTTCCGGGGGCTCCAGGCCAAACACGCGCACAAGGGGGAAGGCGTTTTCCCTAAGCATAATGAAGGCCGCCGCGTCCATCACGCGCAGGTCGCGCCCGGAGGCCTCGGCATAGGTGATTTCGGGAATGAGGGTGGCGGACGGGTCGGCGTGCGGGTCGGCGGTATATACGCCGTCTATGTTTTTGGCCATGAGGATGGCGTCGCATTCCAGCTCGATGGCGCGCAGCACCACGGCGCTGTCCGTGGAAAAGCAGGGGTTGCCCAGCCCGCAGGCCAGGAACACAATGTACCCGGCCGCAAGGAAGTCGATCGCGCGAACGGTGTTGTAGCTTTCAGCGAAGCGGGGAATATCCACGCCGCTCATCACAACGGCCTTTGCGCCCATGTGGGAAAGCGTGTCGCGCATGTACAGGCAGTTTTGCAGGGTGCCCAGCATGCCCATTTGGTCGGCCGCCACGGCGCCCATGCGCATGGCCGCGCCGCGGCGGCCGCGCCACACGTTGCCGCCGCCGATTACCACGGCCAGCTCCACGCCCGTTTGCTGAATGCTTAGCAGCATACGGGCTGTTTCCTCAAATTTTTCATGGCAGAAGCCCTTGCCGTCAACGCCCAGGGCCTCGCCGCTCAGTTTCAAAATCACGCGCTTCAGGGAAGCCGCCATGGTATCCCATCCTTTCCTGTACATGCAAAGAAAAAAGGCACGCAGGCAAAGCCCGCGTGCCACAAGGTCAATGCCTGACCATTCACATCAGGTGTGAGAGAAGCTTACTTCTTGGCGGCCATCTGCGCCGCGATTTCCTCGGCAAAGTTGTCCTGACGCTTCTCGATGCCCTCGCCGCGCTCGAAGCGCTCGAAACGCACCACGTCCACGTTCGCGCCAATTTCCTTGGCTACCTCGCCCATCAGCTTCACGATGGACTTGTCCCCGTCCTTTACGAAGGGCTGCTCGAGCAGGCACACTTCCTTGTAGTACTTCTCGATGCGGCCCTCTACCATCTTGTCCACGATCTTTTCGGGCTTGCCTTCGTTAAGGGCCTGGGCGCGCAGGATTTCGCGCTCCTTGTTAAGGGCGGCGGTGGGAACCTCGTCCTTGCGCACGTAGGAGGGCTTGGCCGCGGCAATTTGCAGGGCCACGTCATGGTAGAAGGTGCGGAACGCGTCGGCCTGGAAGGTGGCGGGCGCGTCGTTGTTCACCTGCAAAAGCACGCCGATTTTGCCGCCCATGTGGATGTAGGATTCCACAACGCCGGTGTTGGTTTCGTAGCGGGCGAAGCGGCGGATGGAGATTTTTTCGCCGATGGACACGGTAGCGTCGCTCACCAGGTCGGTGATGGTTTTGGATTCGTCATCCACAAACTTCTGGCCCATCAGGGCGTCGACATCGGCGGGGTTGGCAACCGCCACATGCTTGGCGATGTTCTTGCAGAAGTTTTTGAAATTATCGGTATTGGCCACGAAATCGGTTTCGCAGTTAACCTCCACAATCGCGCCGACGGTCTTGTCCTCGGTTACGTAGTCGATAACCGCGCCCTCGGCGGCGATGCGGC
>URUF01000015.1 GCA_900550955.1 uncultured Eubacteriales bacterium
ATCGTGAAACCTGGAAAAACGAATTTCCCCAAGGGAATCTTGCGGCAGGCGCGCCAGAGCGCATATCACTTGTTTTGCGCTGCGATCATGTTAATCAGGCCGCCCGCGAGGATCATATTGCGCTGGCGCTGGGTAAGGGATAATTGCATTTCCACGGTAAAGCCCTTGGTTACGTTGGTTACGGGAATGCGCTCCGCGCCGGAAGCGATCAGCGCCGCCACGCCTTCCAAACGCAGCTCGTCCTCCTGGCTGAAGCGGTCGTAATCCGCCTCGTTTACAAATTCCAGGGGCAGGATGCCGTTATTGATAAGGTTGGCGCGGTGGATGCGCGCAAAGCTTTTGCCCAGCACGCCGCGCACCTTCAAATACAGCGGCACCAGCGCCGCGTGCTCGCGGCTGGAGCCCTGGCCGTAGTTTTGGCCCGCCAGCAGGAACCCGCCGCCCGCTTCCTTAGCGCGCGCGGGGAAGGAGGGATCCACCGGGGCCAGGCAATGCTCGCTCAGCTTGGGAATGTTGCTGCGGAAGGGCAGGAGCGAGCTGTCGCTGGGCATGATATGATCCGTGGTAATGTTGTCCTCCATTTTGAGCAGGATTTTGCCGCCCAGGCTTTCCTCAAGCGCCTTGGCTTGGGGAAAGGGCTTGATATTGGGGCCGCGCGTTACCTCCACCTCGCCGGCCGCGTCAGCCGGGGCGGGCGGGATGATGAGGTTGTCGTTATATTGGAAGGTATCTGGCATGGCCACGTCCAGGCTTGCCTCCACGCCGCGGGGATCGGTGAGCACGCCGGTTAGGGCGGTGGCGGCGGCGGTTTCACAGCTAACCAGGTAGATACCCGCGCTCTTGGTGCCGCTGCGGCCAAAGAAGTTGCGGTTGTTGGTGCGCACGCTCACGGCGTTGGTGGAGGGGCTTTGGCCCATGCCGATGCAGAAGCCGCAGGCCGTTTCGCAAATGCGTGCGCCAGCCTCGATCATGTCATGCAGCGCGCCGTTTTGGCTAAGCATGCTAAGCACCTGGCGGCTGCCCGGGGCAATGACGAGGGATACCTCGGGGCTGACGGTTTTTCCCTTGAGGATGGCGGCCACGCGCATCATATCCAGATAGCTTGAATTGGTGCAGGAGCCTATGCACACCTGATCCACCTTGATGGGGCCCGCTTCCGCGACGGTTTTCACATTATCCGGCATATGGGGCAGGGCTACCATGGGCGCAAGGGCGCTCAGGTCGATCTCGACAACCTCGTCATACGCGGCGCCGGGGTCGGCCTCAAGGGGCGTAAAGTCCGCTTCGCGGCCCTGGGCGCGTAAAAAGCCGCGCGTAACCTCGTCCGCGGGAAACACGGATGTGGTTGCGCCCAACTCCGCGCCCATATTGGCGATGGTGGCGCGCTCCGGGATGGAGAGCGTTTGCACGCCCTCGCCGGTGTATTCCATCACCTTGCCAACGCCGCCTTTAACGCTCAGGCGGCGCAAAAGCTCCAGAATAACGTCCTTGGCGGCTACGCCGCGCTGGAGGCGGCCCGTCAAACGCACGTTTACCACGCTGGGACAGCTTAGGTAGTACGCGCCGCCGCCCATGGCCACGGCCACGTCCAGGCCGCCCGCGCCGATGGCGATCATGCCCAGCGCGCCGCCGGTGGGGGTATGGCTGTCGCTGCCCAGGAGGGTTTTGCCGGGCTTGCCGATGCGCTCCAGGTGCACCTGGTGGCAAATGCCGTTGCCCGGCTTGCTCAAATACACGCCGTGCTTTTTGGCAACCGTGGCGATATAGCGGTGATCGTCCGCATTTTCAAAGCCGGTTTGCAGGGTGTTGTGGTCGATATAGGCGATGCTTTTTTCGGTTTTGACGCGGGGGATGCCCATGGCCTCAAATTGCAGGTATGCCATGGTGCCGGTGGAATCCTGCGTAAGGGTTTGATCGATGCGAATCGCAATCTCACTGCCGGGCACAAGCTCGCCCGATACCAGATGCGCGGCCAGAATTTTCTGCGTTACGTTCATGCGGTATGCCTCCATTTGGTTGTCCCTGTGGATGGCGCGGAGAGTTCGCGGAGCGCGCCGGATATCAGTATAACAGGCGTGAAAGGCGGGTTGCAATGCGTTTTGGGGGAAAGTGCAGGATTTATACATTTTTTGCGGGCTGGGCATTCGCAACGCCGTTCGCCGCCCGGCGAGCGCAGCGAGTAGGCGAACGGCGCAACTCTCGGCGGAAAAGATCGCCGCAGGCGAGCTTTTTCGACGGCCTGGAACGGCCGGGGCTGATTGCCCCGGCCGTTTTAAGGTAGGAGGGGAAGCCTCCCTCGTTCCCGTCAGCCGTTGCTGGCGGCCACCGGATCCACATACAGCATGAGAATTTCGCCGGTTTGGGCGTTTAAAGTAATGCTCCAGGAGCACAGCTCGCCGCTGCTTTGCAGCCAGAAGTACCACTGGCGGTAGCCGTCCTCCTGGGTGAGGTCGGTATAGGCGTAACCGCTTGCGTCAAATACCTCGCGGGTTACGCCAAACTCGGCGTTAACGGCCTGGAAGAACAGCTCCTGCGCCTGCTCGAGGGTGAGGTCGCCCGGCTCAGGCAGTACGTGGTTGTAATGCGGCTGTGCCGGAAAACCGGCGGAGCGCATCAAAGCGTCCAGGGCGGCGTTATCCTCCACGGATACGGGCCATTCGTCGCCTTCCTCATACTTGGCGAGGATGGCCTTGCGGGCGTTCCACAATCCGGCGGCCCAGCTTAGCACTTCGCCGCCGTAAGCCTTGGCCTGGCCCCAGGTTTCACGGGCGTAGGCGCCGCCGTCCACGCCGTCCAGCGACCAGGTTACGCTTTGCACGCTGCCGTCTGCATCCGAAAGGACGACGGCGTATTCGCCCAGGTAGCCTTCAAACAGCTCCTGCCAGGCATAGAGGGCGAGGGAAGGGCTTTCGGGATAGGAAACCGTCCACAGGGCGGAGGCGGCGTTATACTGCGCCACAGGTTGGAACAGGTTCAGGCCGCTTTCCGTGAGGCCCCGCTGCGCCAACAGGGCCTCATTGGCGGCCTTCACGGCCGCCGGCGCGTCCATACGCGCGCCTGTAAACGCGGCGTCCTCCAAAACAACGCCGTCCGCCGCAGCGCTCTCCGGCGCGGGCTGGGCCGTAGCCACGGGCCTGGCCATATCGGCGCGGTATTCCGCCTCGCGCATGTCCATATAGGTTTCAATCTGCTTTGGGCCCCATACGGCGGCTTCCAGCGAGCCGTCCGCGTAGACGGAGGGATCCGTGCCGTCATGCGACCAGGTTACGGTTGCCTGCCCATTTTGGAAGGCGACGGCGTATACGCCCATCGCCTCGCGTTCCATATGAGGCGTAAAGGTAAAAGTGCGGCCTGCGCCGGTTTGCGTTTCCGTGGCCTGGAACATCTCGATGCTGCGGGCGCTCAGCCCATATTGCTGGATGACGGCCTGTTTTGCGGCGCGAAGGTTCATGTAGCTTTGCGACAGGTTCAGCCCCACGGCCACGGCGGTGGCGGCCGCCAGCGCAATGATAAGCGCCGCCGCCAGCAGCGCGGGCCTGCGCATGCGCCCGGCGGCGCGGGGCGGGTTTGCGCGGGCGCGCGCAGCGCGCAGCAGGTCGTCCTCACGGCCCTGAACGGTCATGTGGGACAGGCGGCCGTCTATGATTTGCTTTAGCTGTTTCATTCCAAATACCATCCTTCCAGACGGGCGCGCAGCTTTGCGCGCGCACGGTTCAGGCGAGAGGTTACCGTGCCCTCCGGCACGCCCAGCGCCTTGCTGATCTCGCCAAGCTTCATATCCTGGTAGTAGCGCAGCAGCACGACCTCGCGGTCCCTGGCGGGCAGGCGCATCACCTCGCGAAGCACCGTATCGTCCCGCGGGCTGGGCGGCTGGCCGCCCGCGAGGGTAATCTCCTCCACGGGCACGCGGCGATCCACCCATTTGAACCAGGCTTTGCGCTGGTAATCCCGGCATACGTTGATGGCGATGCGCATCAGCCACGTTTTTTCGCCGCATTCGCCCCGGAAGCCCGCGATGCCTTGATAGGCCTTGAAAAAGGTTTCCTGCTCCGCGTCCTCGGCCAGGTGCGCGTCGCGTAATTGCACGCAGCACATGCGCAAAAGCGCGTCGCCGTATTGCGTGATCATGCGTTTGATCTGTTCGTCCGCCGTTTCGCAGGCCATAGCGGCTTGCTCCATCGGCTCACCCCCTTGTGCGGCGATCGGGCCCGATCTGGTTTCATCTGTTTAGACGCGCAAAACGGGAAAAACCATCCATAATTTCTGGAAGAAAAGGCCGGAAGGGAAGCGCTTTGTACGGCGAGGCAGGCACATTGCAAAAATGCATTATCAATTTTCCAAAAATGCAGTGCGCAAACGTATACTTTTGCATACGCTATGTTTTTCCTATGTTTTTTCAAAAAGCGGAAAAATGGCCTAGGTACAAGGCTTTCTTTGTGGGACAAAGCTTTCTCCAACTTTTTGGAAAGCCCGGAGGCATAATTTGATATTTGCCTTTTTTGGATTTTTTATGGTATACTTTATGCATTCCATCTCAGCATCCCGCGCGGCGTGAGCTGGATAACCCAATGTTGGGAACACACATGGAACAAGGAGGAAACCACCATGAAAAAGCTGTTGAGCGCCGTTTTGGCCCTGGCCATGCTGCTCTCCCTGATCTCCACCGCTGCCGTTGCCGAGAGCTCCGACAACTGGAAGATCGCCATCCTGACCGGCACCGTTTCCCAGGGCGAGGAAGAATTCCGCGCCGCTGAGAAGGCCATCGCCACCTATGGCGCTGAGCACATCATCACCGATACCTATCCGGACAACTTCATGTCCGAGATGGAAACCACCGTTTCCAAGATCGTCGCCTTCGCCTCCGACCCCGATGTGAAGGCCATCGTAATGTGCCAGGCCGTTCCGGGCGCGAAGGCCGGCTTCGACAAGGTTCGTGAGATGGGCCGCGACGACATCCTGCTGATCGCCGGCACCCCGCAGGAAGATCCCGCCGTTATCTCCGCCGCTGCCGATATCGTGATGTACGCCGATGAGGTTGCTCAGGGCGATTCCATCATGGAAAAGTGCGCCGAGTGGGGCATTGACGTGTTCATCCACTACTCCTTCCCCCGCCACATGGCGATGGAGCTGATCGTGGGCCGCCACGAGCTGCTGCAGAAGAACGCCGACGCCTTGGGCATCGAGCTGGTTGACGTAACCGCTCCCGACCCCACCGCCGAGGCTGGCCTGAGCGCCTCCCAGCAGTTCATCCTGGAGGATGTGCCCCAGCAGCTTGAAAAGTACGCTGGCAAGAAGGTCGCCTTCTTCACCACCAACTGCGGCATGCAGCCCTCCTTGCAGGCGGCTTGCCTGGATCAGCCCAACGCTTACTATCCGCAGCCCTGCTGCCCCAGCCCCTACCATGCGTTCCCCGCTACCCTGGGCCTTGAGCTGGCCATCGGCGGCGACGACGAGGACGCTTTGAGGCAGATCGCGGCCAAGCTCAAGGAGCATGACGCGGTTGACCGTTTCTCCACCTGGAAGAGCCCTGTTGCCATGACCGTGATCGCGCTGGGCGTTGAGTATGCCAAGGGCTACATCGACGGCAGCATCACCAGCCGCAACGACGGCGAGGTTCTGGCCGCTATGTTTGACAAGGCGATCCCCGGCGCGAAGGTAGCCAACTACACCAACGCCGAAGGCACCACCTTCGATAACTACTACACCATCCTGCTGGCCCCCGTTGATTTCAACGATTATCTCTAATCCGCTTACTCTGGCGTAAGCCTGGGCCCGCCCTTTCGGGCGGGCCTATCTTTTGCAAAGGAGGTTGAGATGCTTTGAGCGCCGAGTATGTATTGGAAATGAAAAACATCACCAAGCGCTACGGTGAAAACACCGTGTTAAGCGATGTATCGCTGAGCGTTCGCCCGGGCGAGATTCACGCTTTACTTGGTGAGAATGGCGCAGGCAAAAGCACGCTGATGAACGTGCTTTTTGGTATGCCTGTCATTCATTCAACCGGCGGCTTTGAGGGGCATGTGCTTTTGGATGGCGAGGAGGCGCGCATTTCCTCCCCGCATGCGGCCATGCTCAAGGGCATTGGCATGGTGCACCAGGAATTTATGCTGCTGCCGGGCTTTACCGTTACGGAAAATATCAAGCTTAACCGCGAGATTACCCACCCGAATGTGTTTAGCCGTATTTTGGGCAAGAACCTGGAAACCCTGGATATGAAAGCCATGTCCGCCGATGCGCGCAGCGCGCTGGATAGCGTGGGTATGGGGATTGACGAATATACCCGCGTGGAGGGTATGCCCGTGGGCTATATGCAGTTTGTGGAAATTGCCCGCGAGATTGATAAAAGCGGCATTAAGCTGCTGGTGTTTGACGAGCCCACCGCCGTGCTGACTGAATCCGAGGCGACGCAGCTGATTTCCGTTATGAAGCAGATTGCCGCAAGCGGCATCGCCATCATCTTTATCACACACAGGCTGGACGAGGTAATGGCCGCGGCTGATTCCATTACCATCCTGCGCGACGGCAAGCTGGCCGCCACGCGCAAAACCAAGGATACCACCATTGTGGAGCTGGCCGAGGTGATGATTGGCCGCAAGGGCGAGGCTGTGGTGGAGGCCGGGCAACGCGAAGCGCCGCATGAACGCGTAGCCCTTGAGGTACGGGATTTGTACGTGGATATGCCCGGCGAGGAAGTGCGCGGCGTGTCCTTTGACGTATATGAGGGCGAGATCATGGGCATTGGCGGCCTGGCGGGCCAGGGCAAGCTGGGCATTCCCAACGGCGTGATGAGCCTGTATAGCGCGCAGGGCGAAATCAAGCTGTACGGGCAGCCCCTGAGGCTGGGAAACGCGGGCGAGGCGCTGTCCAGCGGCATCGCCATGGTTAGCGAGGACCGCAAGGGCGTGGGCCTTCTGCTGGATCAGAGCATTGAGGATAATATCGTATTTAACGCCATGCAGATCAAGGGCGAATACCTGCATAAAATCGGCCCCTTCACGCTTAAGGATTCCGCCGCCATCCGCTCCATGGCAAACCGCATGATTCAGGAGCTGGATATCCGCTGCTTTGGGCCTACGCAGCATGCGGGCACGCTTTCGGGCGGCAACCAGCAAAAGGTGTGTATTGCCCGCGCGCTGGTGATGGGCCCCAGGTTCCTGTTTGTAAGCGAGCCCACGCGCGGCATTGACATAGGCGCGAAGAAGCTTGTGCTGGAAACGCTGGTCCGGCTTAACCGCGAGCAGGGCATGACCATTGTGATGGTGTCCTCGGAGCTTCAGGAGCTGCGCTCCATTTGCGACCGCATTGCCATTGTAAGCGAGGGCAAGCTGGTGGATACCCTGTCGCCCGGGGCCAGCGACGCTGACTTTGGTTTGGCGATGAGCGGCATCAAGCCCGGCGCTCAAGAGCAGAAGGGAGGCGACGCGCAATGACCCCAAGCAAGGCAAAGCGAATCATCGCTATCGTGCTGGCTGTGGCCGGCGTGGCGCTAATCGCGCTGGGCGCTGTGAACCTGCCAAAGCGCGGCGGGGAGCAGGGACGGCAGATTTTGGACGCGCTGCGCATCCGCACGCTGCTTAACGCCACGGGCGACGGCGTAGTGGAAAGCTACGTGGCCATCGCCAAGAAGGAGGCTACCGCCAAGGCAAAGGAAGCGGGCGGCGGCATGGCCGCGATCCGCGACGCGGTTACCAAGGCGGAGGAGGAAACGCGCGCGCAATACGCCAACGCCACCACAGATTTTTCCTCCCTGGATACGGCGGCTTTGAGCCAGGCCGTGCAAGCGTATGAGGGCGCGCTGGGCGCATACTACGCCAGCGCGGCGGCTGCCGAGCAGGCCTATATTGACGCGCACATGGAAGAAGCGCAGGCCGCCGCCGAGGCCGAGCGCGCCGCGAAGCTGGCCGCCGGAGAGGACGTGCCCGAGGAAACGGAAGTTGTGGTGGACATGTCCGGCTTTGTGGCCACGGAGGAGATGAACCGCCTCAGCGCCGCGGCGGATGAAAGCTACGCGGCTGTGGGCGCGGCGCTTCAGGAAATTTATCCCGTGCTGGACGAGAGCGCGCTGAGCACCCTCAAGGATACGATCAGCGCCATCGTGTTCCAGAGCGGCGATAGCTTTACCGTACAGTACGACCGCTATATGGCCGCCGGAAGCGGCGCGGCGCTTTCCAACGCAACGTCCGCCTTCCTTGTGCGCTATGCGGACGATTTGGTGTACGGCGGCGTCGCCCTGCTGGTGTGCGCGCTGGCAGTGCTGTTTCACGAGCTGCTGGTGAGCAAGCTGGGCATCCCGCGCGTGATTATCGGACTGTTTTTCATTTTGCTGTGCTTTATGTCGCTGTGGTACGACCTATCGCTGTCCACGCTGCTTTCAAACACCGTGGTGCGCATGGGCATGAACTCCATTATGGTGTTGGCCATGGTGCCGGGCATCCAGTGCGGCATCAGCCTGAACCTAGGCCTGCCCATCGGCCTGGTGGCCGGATTGATCGGCGGGCTGATGACCATCGAAATGGGCATCCCCGGCTGGGGCGGCTTCCTGTTTGCCATTTTGGTGGGCGTTGTGATCGCCGCGGTGGCGGGCTGGCTGTACGCGCAGCTGCTCAACCGTTTGAAGGGCGAGGAAATGTCCGTTACCACGTATGTGGGCTTTTCCATCGTATCGCTGATGTGCATTGCTTGGCTGGTGCTGCCGTTTAAATCGCTCAAGCTGCGCTGGCCGCTGGGTACTGGCCTGCGCAATACCATCGGTTTGGATTCCACAAACTTCAAGCATATCCTGGACGATCTGCTGGCCTTCAAAATCGGCGGTTTTACGGTGCCGACGGGGCTGCTGCTGTTTATGCTGCTGTGCTGCTTCCTGGTATGGCTGTTCAGCCGTTCCAAAACGGGCGTGGCGATGCAGGCCGTGGGCAACAACCCGCGCTTTGCGGAAGCCACCGGTATTAACGTGGATAAGATGCGCGTTATTGGCACGGTGCTTTCCACAGTGCTTGGCGCGGTGGGTATTCTGGTGTACTCGCAAAGCTACGGCTTTATGCAGCTGTACACCGCGCCCAGGCAGATGGGTTTCATTGCCGCGTCCGCCATCCTGATCGGCGGCGCGTCCACCTCCCGCTGCAAAATCAGCCATGTGCTGATTGGTACGTTCCTGTTCCAGGGCGTGCTCACGCTGGGCATGCCGGTGGCCAATGTGCTGGTGCCCGGCTCCACCATTTCCGAAACGCTGCGCATCCTTATCTCCAACGGCATCATCCTTTATGCGCTCACCAAGTCGGGAGGTGGCTCTCGTGCGTAAAAACGACCTGCGCGCCGTTGTGCGCAACAACGCGGTTACCATCATGTTTGTGCTGCTGTGCATTATCTGCATGGCTTACTCGGGTCAGTCCATCGCCTATGTGATGTATGAGCTGTTCGGCCGCTTGAGCCGCAACGCGTTCATCGTGCTGGCGCTCATCATCCCCATTGTGGCGGGCATGGGCATCAACTTTGCCATTACAATTGGCGCAATGGCCGCGCAAATTGCCGCCCTGTGGGTGATTGAGTGGGGCGTGAGCGGCATTGGCGGCTTCCTGCTGGCGATGCTTATCACCATGCCCATTGCGGCGTTCTTTGGCCTGCTGATTGGCAAACTGATGAACAAAATGAAGGGCCAGGAGATGATTGGCGGCCTGATTTTGGGCTACTTTGCCAACGGGTTGTACCAGCTGCTGTTTTTGTTCATCTTTGGCAACCTTATCCCGCTGAACACCCCGGGCCTGGTGATTAAGGGCTCCACGGGCGTTGCCAACACCATTGACCTAAGCACCGCGCGCGGCTTTAAGTACGCGCTGGACGGCATCTGGCGCGTTCCCTTCGGCGAGGCGCTCTATATTTGCTGCGGCGTGATCGCCGTTGCGCTGGTTGCGCTCATGCTGATGAAAAAGTTAAGCCGCGTCAAGGGGCTGATTGGCGTGGGCGTGCTGGCGGCGGCCTGCCTGCTGTACCAGATTCCCGCGGTGGCGGCGCTGTTTAGCATGGTGAACATTCCCATGGTCACCTTTATGGTTGTGGGGCTTTTGTGCCTGTTCAACCTGGGCCTGATGAAAACGCGCATCGGCCAGCAGTTCCGCGCCGTGGGCCAGAACCGCACGGTAGCCAACGCCTCAGGCATCAATGTGGACCGCGTGCGTGTGATCGCCATCATGATTTCCACGGTGCTGGCGGGCTGGGGCCAGCTGATCTTTGTGCAGAACATGGGCTCCTTCCAAACCTACGGCGCGCATGAGCAGGTGGGTTTGTATGCGGGCGCGGCCATTCTGGTGGGCGGCGCGAGCATTCGCCGCGCAACCAACAGCCAGGCCATGCTGGGCTGCATCCTGTTCCATCTGCTGTTCATTGTGGCGCCTGCCGCAGGCAAGAACCTGTTTGGCGACGCGGCCATTGGCGAGTACTTCCGCGTATTCATCTCCTACGGCGTAATTGCGCTGGCGCTGGTGATGCACGCGTGGAGCGGCGTGCAAAAGAAGAAGCCGCAGAACGCACTAAGGGAAGCGGCGGCAAAGAACTAACCCAAAGGGCGCAGAGGAATGCGCCATAACAGAAAAAAAAACAAGAAGGGCCTGACGCAAAAAGCAAATTTGCGTCAGGCCCTTGCTTATGAAATCTGGCAGGACGGCTATTGCCGCCTGCCGCCGCCGGGCTTGCCTCCGAATCCGCCGCCGGGTTCAACATTGCCAAATTCGCCGCCGAATCCGTCGCCGCGCCCGCCGCCGTGCCCGCCCCCTCCGAAGCCGCCCTGGGAGGGCTGGACGCTCATTTGCACGGTTTGGCTTGCGCCGCCGGCGGCCAGCGTGTAGCTGCCGCCATCGGTAAACCGGTCGGAATAGACAACCACATGGCTGTAACTGCCCTGCGCATCAAAGCTGACGATGGCGGCGTTTGACCCATCCAGCACTTCAAGCGCGCCCGAACCGGACAGCGCAACCGCCACGCCGGGAATGGACGGCGCGTTTACACCCTGCGCCATGCCCGCCGCGCCTACGGCTGCCAGCGTGCCGCCGGTTAGGGTAAAGGTGCCGTCGTAGTCCAGGGCGCCGTTGCCGCTGCTTTCAGGGCCGCGCACATACAGCTCGCCCCCGCTCATGCTCAGGTCGCCGTTAACGTCCACCCCGTCGCCGGAGGCCGTTACAAAGATGCGCCCGCCGGTAATGGACAGCGTGCCAGAGGAGGCGGAAAACCTGTCGCGCCCAAAGCGCCCCATTTCACCGCCCCAGCCGCCGTCCCCGGCAGCGGTAAGGCTGTCGCCGCTCGCGCCGTTGAGGCCGTCGTCGCTGGCGGTCACGTTGATTTCCCCGCCGGAAATGGCGAGGTTGGCGGCCTCCAGCCCCTCGTAGGAGCGGGTCACGGCAAGCTGACCCCCGGAGATGACGAGCGTGTCATCCGCATGGATGCCATCGTCGCCGGTTGCCAATGCAAGCGTGCCGCCGGAAACGGAAACCGATACGGCGTGAACCGCGTCGTCCGCGCTGTCAACCGTTAGGCTTCCGCCGGAGATTGCAATGCTGGTTTCCGCCTTCACACCCTTTTGGCTGGGCGTGGCGGCGGCCTGCGCCGTAAACCGCCCATCGCCGGGAGCCTGCGCCGCGGAAGCGCTGCCCCCGCCCGCGGTTATGCTGATGCTGCCGCCCGCAATGGCAACGAAGCCGCGCTCCTCGTCCTCGCTGTTGGTGGATTTGACGCCGTCGCCCTCCTTGGCGGTTATGGTAATGACGCCGCCGCCGATGGAAACCTCATCCTTGCCGACGATGCCGTCGTCCACGGCGTTTACGGTAATCTGCCCATTCACGATGCGCAGCGAGTCACGGCAGTTGATGCCGTCCAGATAGGCGCTTTCCACCGTGAGCGCGCCGCTGCCGTTGATGGTGAGGTCGTCGCGCACATAGATGGCCGCGCCATTATCCTCGCCATCGGGCGTGCCCGCGCCCTGCGTAAGCGCGTTCACGCTGCCTTCGGCCAGGGTTACAATCAGCTTTTTGCAGCCGGTGGAGGTAAGCGCCGCGCCGTTTTCATTATGGACGCTCACGCCGTCCAAAAGCAGCCATACCGTACCCTCCGCGCGCAGCGCTACGCGTATGCTGCCGTTTTCCACCCGGCCGCTCAGGCGGTACACGCCCGCTTGGGTGATGTCCACGCCATCTTCGCTTAAAACCAGCTCGGTTGCTTCAGCCGGATTTGCCTCGGTAAGATCCTTATCGCTAAAGAGCCCGCCGCCGGCTTCCGCGGCTAGGGCGCAGGCCGGAAGCGGCGCCGCAAGCGATAGCGCTATGAGCAGGTAAAACAATCGTTTCATGAAGAGGAGCCTCCTTGTTATAATTCCTCATGGGAGGGAGCGTTGCGGCTGAGGGCGACGGTCAGGTTGCCGTTGCGGCAGCGCAGCTGATCCAGGAACGCCTTTTCCTGCTTGGCATCCTTGAGCGCGATGGTATAGCGAAGCTCAAACAGGCTGCCCATTCCCGTTGTTTTTACTCCCTCCAGGCGGGCGCGCCGCGTGTAGGCGGCAAACAGGTCGTCAAATACGCTGGTATAGTCCAGATCCTCGGGAATGGTTACGCGCAGAAGCATCGTTTGCGAGAAGGGATGCCAAAAGTGCAGGGCGATCAGCAGCGCGCATACAACCACGGTAAGCAGCAGCGCATAGCCGGTGTAGGCCATGCTGGTGGCCAGGCCCGCGCCCATGGCCAGGAAGATGAGGGTGATATCGCGCGAGGAGCCGGGCGCGGAGCGGAACCGAATGAGGCTGAACGCGCCCAGCACCGCCACGCCGGTGCCCACGTTGCCGTTAACCATTAGAATAACGGCCTGCACTACCACTGGCAGCGTGACCAGCGCAGCCGCGAAGCTTGGGCTGCAATGCCCCGTTAGGGCGGCGGTAAAGGCGATCAGCAGGCCGCAGGCGGCGGCGCACAGTATCAGCACCAGCGAGTTTGAAAGGGTAAGCCCCTGATTTACGTTAAACATAGCGGCAAGCATCTAAAATTCCTCCCTTTGTGGCGGCGGGGCGGACGGCGGCCGGGACCGCGCCCGCGCGCAGGCGCGCCTCGTACACATGCCCGTATTTGGAAAAAGACGTTGGCAGAATGCCGTTGCATTCCAGCGCGGCGCACAGCCAAAGCGGGATGGCGCGCGCGGTTTTGACTTCCATCAGGCGCAGGCCGGGCGCGAGCAGCGGTTCGCCCCCGTCGCCCAGACGCAGGTCAAGCTGCGTTTGGCGGCTGCGGATATTGCGGTCAATGGTGATGCGAAGCCGGTCTGCCGTGGGGGCAACCTCGGCATAGGCGGTGCGGTCGTAGGCCAGGTACACGGCAGGCTTTAGCTGATAATGGCCCAGCATGTAATCGATCTCCCGGCCAATTTGGCCTGCTTCCTCGGGCACATGGCCGCTCAAAAGGCATTCCATGGCCTGGGCGGCGCCCATGCGCACGCGGCGCTTATACACCACGCCATGTACCTTCTTTTTTATCTCCCAAAGCACGTCGCCGTTATCCGTGGGTACGCCGTAGCTGCGCAGGCGCAGCTTTTCCTTATAGCACGGCTTCTCCGTGCTGCGGCGTATCAGCAGGCTGTCATCGGTATCCAGATACAGGCTGCAAACGGCGCTTTCGCCATACTGATCCATCTGCATATATTCGGGAAGGATACGCATCAGCCCTTCGTATTGCTTGGAGGTCAGCAGGTATTTACGCTCCACGCGCTCAAATACATAGGTTATGCTCGCCATTCAATCCACTCCCTTCGGCCGTTTCAGCCACATGCCCAGCGTGCCAACGGCAAAAAGCGCCGCGCCCACGGCATAAAACAGGCGCTCCCAGCCGCCGTCCACGCCTGCGATTTCCACAATGCCCTGAAAATACAGCCCTGCGGTAACGGTCGCCAGCCCGGCCAGCAGCAGGTTTTGCCATGGATGGGCACGGCCGGGCAGCACCCCGCCTGCCAGGCCCCATACCCACAGGTGCAGCGCTCCAGGCACAAGCGGCGCTACAAACGCATACGTCATGGCCCTTGAGGTAACGCCGTGCCCAAACGACTGATATACCGCGCTTATCGCGGCGCAGGCCGCCGCGCACAGCGCGCAGCCCAAGATGCGCCTTTTCAAACAGGGCTTAGATGCCGATATAAACAATGTCGCTCACCTCCCGCTCGGTAATGGCGTTGCCGTTGGTAGTAGGCTTGTTGACCACCTCGCCCATGAATACCATGGTGGACGAGCCTCCGCCATCCAGATTGTAGGCCGTATGGCAGCCCACGTCGCGCATCAGCCCGGCCAGCTGCGCCAGCGAGAGGCCCGCGCTTTCCTCCGTGCGTCCGTCGGACACCACAAGCACATAATGCAGCGGCCCAATCTGTCCAATGGCTGTGCGCGGATTGCTGGCTTTGGCGCGCGCCACCTCGTCGCTCTCATCTACGGCGATCTGGCCGTCTTCCACCAGGGCAGGGCCAAAGCTGAAAATTTGCCACAGGCCGTCCGCATCCGCAGCGGCCATGCCGCGATCGCTTGCGATGGAAAAATCGCCCGCCTGGTCGATCAGCAAAAGCTCGGTCGCGGAGGAGGCGGGGCCTTCGCGGTACAGCACGCCGTTGCGCAGGCACCATCCGCTTTTACGCGAGCCGTAATAATCGCCGTTGATGGCAAGAATGGCGTTTTTGTCCCGCGCCATATCGCTGACCGTTTGGCGGAGATTGCGGCCAAACGTATCCTCCGCCAGCGCTGTTTGAAGCAGGGAGGGGGCCGCGAGCCGCACGTCCGCAACGTAGCAGGTGGTGCCGTCACGGCGGATGGCGTCGATTTCGACGCTCACGCTGCCGTCCTGGTAGCTGGTGGCGGTGACTACGGGCGCGGGCTGCGCCGTCGCGTTGGGCGCAAGGGTTTCCAGCACCTTATCAGCCGCGTCCAGCGCACGGGAGAGGAGGGCCTCCCGGCGGGGAATGACAAACGTATCCAGCAGCGCCCAGGAGAAAACTGCCAGAAGCAATGCCGCGTAGCATGCCGCAAAGCGCCATGGCGCTTGAAAGAAGCGTTTCATGGGGACGGCCTCCTTTCCGTGATGGGGGTAGTATAGCCGACGTTTGTGTAGGAAACGTGAACACAGCCTGACGGCCAGCCAAAAGCGTGATGGAGGCTTTGCGCGCAAACCGTTCAATTTGGCGCTTTTTAGCGCAACAGCGGATAACGCAAAACGCCCAACGGCGGAAGGCCGTTGGGCGTTGAATGGCATGCGTATGGCGCGATTGAAACGCCGCTTACATCCACAGCAGATATGCCAGCGTGATAAACAATCCGGCGCAGAACATGAGCAACCCAAAGCTGATGGAGCGCGTGATACGCTTGAACTGGGTCGCGGCTTCCTCCCGCCCCGCGGCAAAGAGGGTTTCAAAGCTGGTGGTGATGGGGCGGGAACGGCGCACGGTGCGGTTGAGCAGCGCGGAAACGCCGTCAAAGAAGCGCCCCGCCCCGTAGGTGAAGCGGTTGCCCACAGGAATGCCGTCCTTGGCCTTGAGCGGCGATAGGAACAGGCGGCGCACAGCCATCACCGAGCCGTCGCCCGCGCCGTTGAACAGCCGGGCGATCCAGCCGCCCAGGCCGCGCAGGAAAACGATAGCCCAGTCCATGAAGCGGTCGGCCACATAAGCCGCGGCATAGCCCAGTTTGATCAGCAGGCCGATCACCGGGCGGTACAGGCCGTCCTCCAGGTCCAGCCACTTGGGCCAGCGCTCCGGGTAGCCGCGCAGCCCCGTTTCATCCCTGCCCATGACGAAGAACCAGTTCAGCGCGTAAAGGATGCAGCCGATTGTGATGGATTTTGCCGCGCCAATCAGGTTTTCGGCGCTGAAATAGGGGATGGGCATATGGTGGGGCAGCGCGGCGCTCATGAAGGAGCGCGCGAGTTTGCCAATGCCGGTCATAAACACATCCGGCATAAGGCCCAGCAGGGGGATGAAGCATGCGCACAGGCCCAGCGCGGCGGCGCTCAGGGGCGAAAGGTAACGCTTCTGCGCGTCGTACTCCGCCTGGCGGGAGGGGTTCTTCTGCCAGAACAGGCATAGGTAGAGCTTGAACATGTAGCAAAGCGTCATGCCGCCGGAGAGGATGAACACCCATTCCCCGATTTGGTAGGGCAGGGCGTTTTCCCCCAGGGCGGAGAGCTCGTGCACGTATTCCAGCAGCCCTTCGTGCAGAAGGGATTTGCTGATATAGCCGCTAAAGCCCGGTACGCCGCTGATGCCTAGCATGCCCATGAGAAAGCAGAAGTGCAGCAGGGGCTTTTTGCGCCCGTAGCCGCGCACGTCGTTAAGCGAAAGCGCATGGGCGTCCATGGCTACCACGCCTGCGCACAGGAACAGCACCAGCTTGAACAGCGAGTGGTTCACCATGTGCTGGATGGTGCCAAAGGCCGCCAGACCATTTTGCCCCGCGCACAGGCCCTGCACGCCCACGCCCACCATAATAAAGCCAATTTGGCTGAGGGAGGAGCAGGCCAGCGTGCGCTTGAGGTTTGTGGAGAAGATCGCCAGCAGCGCGCCCAGGAACATGGTGATTACGCCCAGGCGGAAGATGAGATCGCCAAAGGCGGTATAGCCGCGCATGAGCTGGCAGGTGAGGATGAGCATACCCAGCACGCCCGCCTTGGTGAGCATGCCGCTTAGCAGCGCGCTGGCGGGAGCGGGGGCCACCGGGTGGGCCTTGGGCAGCCAGATATGCAGCGGGAACGCGCCGGCCTTGGCCCCAAAGCCAAACAGGATGAGCAGCGAGGGCAGCCACAGCGTGGATAGGCCCGCGGCCTGCGCCAACGGGTTCAGCGCGGCGTAACCCGCGGTCGCCATGCCGCCGGGCAGCAGGAACAGCCCCATGAGCATCACCAGGCCGCCAATCACGGCGATGTAGAGGTACGTCTGCGCGGCGCGCATGGCATCCGGCGTTTCCTCGTGAGCCACCCAGGGGTAGCTTGCCAGGGACATCATTTCAAAGAACAGGAAGGCCGTGTAAAGCGAATCGCTCAAAAACAGGCCCACCGTCGCGCCCAGCGTAATCAGGGTAAACAGGGCGTAGCGGCCCGGCGCATGGTCGTGCCGGAGATAATCGCGGCTAAACAGGGAGGTGACCAGCCACATGCCCGAGGCGATTAGCGCATACAGGCCGCGAAAACCGTCCAGCTCCATGCGGATGCCCATACCCAAAAAGCCGTCCCAGGCTAGCGTATAGCCCGCAAAATGGCTTTGCCTGGAGGAAAGCGCCCAGCTTCCCAGCAGCAGCGCCAGCGCGGCGGCCTCCACGGCAGACGCGCCAATCATCACCCAAATGGCCCGCTGGCCGTTTTTGCGGCCCAGGGCCCATGCCAGGGGCGCGCACAGCATGGGAACCAAGGCCAGAAGCAGCAGAATCAAAGCTCCGTTCATACGCGCGCCTCCTTACACAAGCCCGAGGGCCACCTGGCCCAAATACTCCGCCAGCGGCGCGGAGGCAAAGGCCAGTACCAGCATCACAAGTAGCAATAGCGCCAGCGGCGCGAGCATGCGCCAGCCGGGATCATAGCTGCGTTCCTCAAGGCCGCAGCCCGGCGCAAGGGGCAGCGCGTAGGCCGACAGGCCGGGCACCAGCATATACACCGCCGTTAAAATGGCGGAGAGCAGCAGCACAACCACCGCCGCAACGCCCATGCCCGTGCCGGTGGAAAGCGCGGCGGTTGCCAGCTGCCACTTGCTTTGGAAGCCGATAAAGGGCGGAATGCCCACCAGCTCAATGCCGCAGAACAGGAACATCGCCATGGTTACCGGCATGCGGCGGCTGAGGCCGCGCAAATCCTCCACGTAGCTTTTTCCGGTTTTTACCATTATGGCGCCTACGCAGCTAAACAGGGAAATCTTCATCAGCGCATGGTAAATCATGTGCAGAAGGCCGCCTTGCAGGCCCTGCGGCGTAAGCAGCATCGCGCCCAAAAGCACGTAGCTTAAATTGCTCATGGTGGAGTAGGCTAGGCGGCGCTTCAAATGCTGCTCGCGCACGGCCATGCCGCTGCCAATGAGGATGCTGAGCATCGCCAGGGTTAAGCATACGTACTGCGCCCAGGTGCCGCGCATCATGCTGGGATTGAAGCAATAGTAGCTCATGCGGATAACCGCGAACGCGCCGGCCTTTACCACCGCCACGGCATGCAATAGCGCCGTGACGGGCGTGGGGGCCACGCCGGCGGTGGGCAGCCAGTCATGGAAGGGGAATACGGCGGCCTTTACCCCAAACCCCAGGAAGCCCAGCACAAACATAACCGTGAGCAGCTCTATGGGGGCCTTGGACAAAAGCGGAATGCCGCCCGGCATAAAGTTGGAGGTGTTGCTGTAATGCATAACCACAACCAGCGTTAAAAACGCCATCGCCGCGCCGCCCAGCGAGTAGTACACATACTTGCGGCCCGCGTATACGCGCTTGGCCTTCATGCCGTGCATGACCAAAAACAGCGTGGCCAGGGTAAGCAGCTCATAGAAGATGTAAAGCGTCATTAAATCCTCGGCAAAGGCGATGGCCAGCGTAACCGCATAGCTGAGCTGGTAAAAGCCGAAGAAGGTGTTTTCGCCGCCCTCATGTTCCATGTACTCAAAGGCGTACAGCGTGCTTAGCGGCCACAGGAAGGCCACCAGGGAGCTGAACACACGGCCCAGGCCATCCAGCTTGAAGCTGATGGTGAGCATGGGGGACAGGCGCAGCAGGGTGAGGTGATGGCTGCCCGGCGTAAGCACGCACCAGGCTACGCACAGGGAGGCCAGCAGCGTAAATGCAAAGGTAAGCGCGTGGCACGCCTTCAGGCTGCGGGGCCGCCACAAAAACAGCGCCGCGCCGCCCACAAGCGGCAGCAGAATGGATATCAGCAGCATAACGGTTCCCCTCTCTTACAGCACGGACGCGGAGATGGACGCGATGGCGCCCTCAACCAGCGAGGGGCACAGGCCCAGAATCAGGGTGAGCGCAGCCAGCACAATCAGCGGCACAAGCATGCGCCAGCCTACCTCGCAGCCGGACAGCTCCACGGCGGCCTCGCCATGGGCATGGCCGGGGAAGAAGCCGTTGATGCTGATGGGCAGCAGGTAGCCCGCCGTGAGCAGGGCCGAAACCAGCAGCACCACCGGGCCAAGCCAGCTAACTACGGGCAAGCCGCTTGCCATGGCCCCCTGCGCCAGCTGCCACTTGCTGAAGAAGCCGCTAAACGGCGGCACGCCAATCAGGCTGACGCTGGCTAGGGTGAAGCACCAGAGGGTGGCGGGCATGCGCTTGCCGATGCCGCGCAGGCCGTCTACCTCGGTAACGCCGGTTTTTAGGATGATCGCGCCGGCGCACAGGAATAGCGCGTCCTTCATCACGCTATGGAACACCACGTGCAAAAGCGCGCCGCGGAAGGACAGGTCGCTGAGCATGAACAGGCCGAACAGCACGTAGCTTACCTGCGATACGCTGGAATAGGCCAGCCGCTTTTTGAGCCCGCCGGTTTGCAGGGCCATCATGGAGCCCATGAACACCGTTATTAGCGAAAGGGCGATCAGGGCCGTCTGCACCCACGTGCCGCGCACAAAATCCGCTCCGGCTACGTAGTACAGCACGCGGATGATGCACAAAACGCCGCTTTTGGTAATTACGCCGGAAAGCACCGCGCTGGCCGGGGCGGGCGCGATGGGGTGGGCCGTGGGCAGCCAGCCGTGCATGGGAAACATGCCCGCCTTGGTGCCAAAGCCCACAACCGTTACAAACAGCACGGCCAAAAGCAGCGGCGCGCTGGCCTGCGCGGCCTCGGGGGAAAGCGTGCCGCCGGGCACAAACAGCGGCGTGGTGGCGTTGGCGGTGAAGAAGAACACGCCCAGCAGGCCCATCATCGCGCCGGCGATGGAGTACAGCAGGTACTTCACGCCCGCCGCTACGGCCTCCTTGCTCATGGTATGCAATACCAGCGCCACGCTAAAGAGCGTAACCATTTCAAAGCACAGGTACATGGTGACCAGCGTGCCTGCAAAGCACAGGCCCAGCAGGGCGCTTAGCGTGAGCAGGTAGAAGGCGTAAAAGCGGCGCTGCGCGTTATCGTGCGCCATATAGCCAAAGCTGAACGCGCCGGAATTGAGCCACATAGCCCCAACCAGCAGCGCAAACACCCTGCTCAGGCTGTCCGAGGCCATGACCACGGGCAGCGAGGCCGTGATGCTGAACAGGGTTATCGCGCCGTCCCCGGTTAGGCAAAGGGCGATCACCATCGCAAAGCTTACCGTAAGCACCGCCATTACAAAGCGGTTGCGGGGCGTTTTATCGCGCAGGGCGGGCAGGAACCAGCACAACGCGGCGCATACCGCCGGAAACAGAGGAGTCAGGATCAAGAAAATTGCCTGCATCTGTATGCCTCCCTCAATTAAACATGTCAAGGCCGGTGCGGATGGCCCCAAAGATGGGGTATGCCATCAGGCCCACCAGCAGGTTCAGCGCCGCAAAGCCCCACATGGCCCAGGTGGATAGGCGGCTCGGCTGAAACTGCGGGGCCGTAAAGCCGTCGCGCGCAGGCCGGTACAGGGTAATGACCGTTTTCATGAAATACAGCACATTCAGCAGCGTGCTCATAGCCAGGGCGCACAGCATAATCCACAGATGCACGCCGCCGCGGGAGATGGCCGCGTCGCTTAAAAACAGCTTGCTGATGAAGCCGCCCAGCACCGGAATGCCCACCAGGCTCATGGCCCCAAGGGTAAAGCATACGCCCGCGGCCGGGTAACGGAAGCCCGCGCCGCGCAGGTCGGAAAAGCGCTTGCTGTCGCCGGAGGCGTCGGCCAGGCCGGAGGAGGAAATGAACAGGGCGCTCTTGGCGCAGGCGTGCATAAGCATGTGGTAGATGGCGGCGGCAAAGCCCGCCGTGGTGCCCAGGCCCAGGCCCGCGTAGATGTAGCCGATTTGCGCCACGGAGCTGAAGGCCACCATGCGCCTGAGGTCGTGGCTGAAAATGGCATCCACGCTGCCCATGATCATGCCTACGATGCCAAAGAGGAACAGCAGGTTCAGCGCGTGGTTATCCCGCACAAGCTCCATGCCCAGCACGCGGTAGAAGATTTTGATCAGCAGGAAGATATAGGCCTTGCTTACGATGCTGGAAAGCACGGCGCTGGCTGTGGGGGTGGAATAGCCATACGCGTCCGGCAGCCAGGTGTGGAAGGGGTACAGCGCGCTTTTGATGCCCAGGCCCACGAAGAACAGCCCCGTAATGACCGTGATGGGCGTAGCGTATTCGCCGGAGGCATGCAGCTGCGCCAGCGACTCGTGGATGTTTTCCATGAGCAGATGGCCGGTGAGGTTATAGGTAATGGTAATGGCGATAAGCGTCATGCCCGAGCCCAGCAGGCTCATGATCATGTAGCGCATAGCGGATACCAGCGTGCGCCCATTCTGCCGCGACATGATGAGCGCGCAGGAGGCAAGCGTCATGATTTCGATAAACACATAGCCGGTGAACAGGTCGTTGGTATAGAGCATGCTCATCATGGCCGCCAGCACCAAATCCAGCATGACGCACACGATATTGAGCTTTTTGGGGTCCACCTGCTCGCCCATTTTGCGCATGCCGCCCAGCACGCTTAACAGCATAATCAGGCTAAAGCCCACCGCCAGCACGGCCTCCAGCAGGCCGGCGCGCAGCTCGTTTCCCCAGGGGGCGGGGAAATGGCCCATCCAGTACACATAGCTTTGGCCGTACTGCGCAAGGAAGGCCGTAAGCCACGCGTTGAGCGCGGCCACCGTGGCGGCTAGCGCCGCCGTGACCCACTTGGCCGCGCGCCCCGGCAGCATGGCGCTTACAATGCCGCTGACCATGCACAGCATGATGGAAAAGAAGGGGACGTTTTGCACGAACTGAAGCTGCATATCAGTTGTCCTCCCCCTTCATAAGCAGCGTAATACGGTCGATATCCAGGGTGTGGTAGCGGCGGTACAGGCGTATCGTTAGCGATAGCATCAGCGCCGTCACGCTCACGCTTACCACAATGCCCGTGAGCACCAGGCCGGCGGGAATGGGGTTGGTATAGTACTCGGCGGAGGTGATCCCATTGGTGAGGATGGGCGCGGTGCGGCCCTCGATATAGCCTACCGAGGTAAGCAGCAGGTACACCGCCGTATCCATGATGTTAAAGCCAATGATCTTTTTGATCAAATTGCGCTGAAGCAGAAGCGTGGTAAAGCCAATGGCGAACAGGAGAACGGCCACGATTTCCTCCAGATGCTCCTGAATGATTTCAGGCATGCTCACATACCTCCCTTGCGGAACAGGGTATAGAAGGCGTACATCGTGCACATGACAATAAAGCCTACGCAGATGTTCAGCGGCAGGATGAAGCCCGAGGACAGGATTGCGCCCGGCGTGCCCAGGGGAATGCCGCTTTCCAGATGGTTGGCGCCCGTGAAGAAGGAGTAGCTTTTCAGCCCCGCATACGTCATCAGCGCCAGGAAGGTGACCCAGCGGAAGGTTTTATAGGTGAAAAAGCGCTCTGTCTTTTGGAAGCCAAAGGCGTTGAGGTACAAAATCAGGCCCGCGCCCATCACAGCGCCGCCGCTGAAGCCGCCGCCCGGGCCAAGGTGGCCGTTTAGGATGATATACAATCCAAACAGGAGGATGATGGGGGTGAGCACGCGCGCGGCCAGTTGGAGCACAGCGTCGTTTTTGGGCTCATGGTGGCGGTCGTCCCATTCGGCCTCTAGCATGGCGGCGGAGGGCTTTTCGTCAGGCTTGTGATCCCCAAGCTTAAGCAGCAATAGCACGCTGCACGCGGCCACAAACAGCACCGTGGATTCGCCGAAGGTATCAAAGGCGCGGTAGTCCAAAATCATGCCGCACACGAAGTTGATCGCGCCTGTTTCGGCAATGCCCTGCTCGATATAGCGCTTGGAAACCTCGTTGTTATAAGGGTTATCCGCCGCGCCGAAGGGCGGCAGGGCCACGACTGTGTTCATCAGGAAGAATACCACGGCCACGAGCACCAAAACGGCCATCGTGCGGTAGATGGCGTTTATCACACGCATACCGCGCGTTTGCGTCCACTCGTGTATGCGGGCGTAGCGCTTGCCCTCCTCCTCAATGAGGGCTTGGTGCCGCTCTTCGCGCGCCGCCTCCTGGGCGGCAAACAGCTCCGGGCTTATCTGGCGCAGCTCGCGGGGCGTGGGTTCGGCCACGCTGGCAAGGATTTCATCATCCAGGGGGCTTTCATCCTCCATCATCCAGCGGCGCATGCGCTCGCCCAGCGTGGGACGGGGATTATTTGCGGTCTGGCTCATGCTTATCCTCCTCCTTTTGAGGCTGAATGGCGTGCAGCTTTTTCAGCGTGATAAAGAACAGGATGCTGGTAACGCCCGCGCCCACGGCGGCCTCGGTGATGGCCAGGTCGGGCGATTGCAGGAGCATCCACACGATGCTCATCAGCACGCTGTACGCCATGAAGATGACCACGCTTACCAGAAGGTTGCGGCTTAAGCAGGTGGCGATGGCGCAAATGAGCAGAAAGCCCAGCACAATGATGGTAAACAGGCTGTTCATAGGTCAATCATCTCCATTTCCTGCTCGGGATGCTCGTTGGTGGTAAGCTCCAGGCGGGCTATCAGGTGGCTGGCCGTGGGGCTGGTAAGCCACAAAAACAGCGCCGTGAGCAAAAACTTGACGATTACCCAGCCATCGTTGCAGGAGATGCATAGGCCCGTAAGCACCATGAGCAGGCCCAGCGAATCGCCCATGGAGGCGGCATGCATGCGGTTGAGCACATAATGGAAGCGGTATTGCGATACCACGCCAATCAAAAGCAAAAACAGCCCGCCGAACGCAAACAGGGCGGTCAGCACAAAACGGAGCCAGTCAAGCATCGCCCTTCGCCTCCTTTTGCCGCTTTTCGCGCTGCTCCAGGGCAACGCCCATGTAAACCTTGCACAGCACCACCACGGCCAAAAAGCCCAGCAGCGCGTAAATGAGCGCCACATCGGCCAGGTAGCCCTCGTTTTGCATCATCGCCAGCACGCAGATCATGGCCATGGTGAGCGTGCAGATCATGTTGATGGAAATAATGCGGTCGGCAATGCGCGGGCCTTGAATGGCGCGGAACAGGCAAAACAGCGTAAGCAGGCTCAAGCACACCAGCACCGCCATATACAGCACATGATACGCGTTTTCAATGCTCATGCCTTTTCCTCCTTCGCACCCATTTCAAGAAGCGCCCGCTGGAAGGGCGTGTTTTCAATTCCCTCCATAAACTGCTCATCCAGGCAGTGCACGGTGAGGGAATCGCCCTCGCAATGCACGCTGATGGTGCCCGGCGTAAGCGTGATGGAATCGGCCAGGACGCTTTTGCGGGTGCCGGTGAGCGGCGTTTTGAACGTTACCAGCTTGGGCTTTACCTCAATGCGGCGGTTGAACACGATGCGGGTTAGCGCCAAGTTGCTTTTGATGATCTCGGTAAGCAGCAGCTTCCCATAGCGCGCAATGTCGGGGACCAGCCGTATCACCTTGAGATCCTTTTTGGGGCTGTAATCCAAAAAGGCGCAGCAAAAGGCATACAGCGCGGCGGAAATAACCGCGCCAAAGGCGGCAATTTCCCATGTGAGGCGGCCGTTAAAAGCAACCCATAGCAGAAAGAATAGAAGGAACATGCTTCTTCTCCCCTCCCCTGAAGAATGTAAAGAAGGCGTTTCGGCCCTTTAAATAGGAAGAAATACCGAAAGCCCATCAGCATGCCATTGTACGCTGCGGGTATAGAAATGTCAACGCTCCGAGTTTCCTGTTTTCAGGTTTTTTGGCGGATTTTTAACGTGCGCGCGTTTTAACGCACCTTTTGGAATAAATAGACGTTTTCGTACCAGAAGTTGGGGCTTTCGACGGTGGCGGCCAGCCTGTAATGCAGGCCGATATCCGGCGGATCGGGGATACGGGCCACCACATAATCGCACACGCCCTCGGCAATGTAGCGCGCCTGCTCCCTGGGCATTTCGGAAATGGGCACGTTGTTTTGGTGGAAATACAACACGTTTGGCACAAGGCCCGCCGCTGTGTAAAAGCCCGAATCCATAAAGCCATAGTTGAGCAGCGTGGCGTTGGGCGGAATGTGCGCCGCAATGCGGTACTGCATGGTTTGCTCGCGCGGCTGGCCAAAGGCAGCGCCGTAATCCGCGTTCATATTATAGCTCAGGGGTACGCACAGCGCCACGCCCGCCGCGCACGCCGCTGCCGCCAGCGCAGCGCGGCCGCGCACGCTCAGCGTGCCAAGGCAGGCTTCCAGCCAGTTCGCGGGCGCGATGAACCCCAGCGGAACCAGCGCCGCCAAGGCTAACCCGTAATACGGAAAGTTAATGCCGCCAATGAAGATGCTCATAGCTCCCAGCGCGGCCGCCAGCCATACGCCCATTCGTTCAGACGCGGAAAGCTTGCGCCGCAGGGCAAACCAGCCCAGGCCAAACAAAAGCACGAGCGTATAACGCAGGTTGGCCGTAAGCCAGCTCCAGCCGCAGCCAAAAACGGTCTGGATGCGGTCCAGACGGCTGGAAAACTGTACCCCGCTGGAGTACTTGAACAGGTTATCATACAGATAGACCCTGAACCAATCCCCAATGGCGCCGTTGAGGCCAAAATAAACAATCCACGGCAGCGTGGAAAGCCCAAACCCAACGAAAAGCCAGCCGATGGCGCGAAAGGCCTCGCGCCACTGCCGGCTAAGCGCATGGTGGAGCAGCAGCGCCAGCACAAGCCCCGCCTGAAGCCCAATGATGGTAAACTTGATCCAGAGCACGCACCCGGCCAAAGCGCCCAGCCCCATAAGCGCCCCCCTGCGCATGCGGGGCCTGCCGGAGCGGAAAAAAACCAGCACGATATATATGGACCAAACCAGCAGGGGCAGGCACAGCTCCTCGGCGCTGTCGCCCTCGCAGAAGCTGTAAGAGGTGTATATCAGCAGCGCCGCCACCGGCAGGGCCAGCCACGCGGCGCGCCTTGCGCCGTAAAGCGAGAGCAGCCGGTACGCGCCGCACAAAAAGGCGGCGGCCAGCAGCGCCTCCATCAGGTACACGCCGGTAAAATCCCGGAAGGAAACCAGGGCGCACAGCGCGTGCAGCGCATACAAAAGCGGCCCCTTATGATCGTACAAATCGCGGTAAACCACCTGGCCGCGCGTCATGCCCTTGCCGATGGTGAGGTAGATATTGGCGTCGCACCAGTCGTTGATGGGATAGCCGGGGGAGGACTTGCTACAAAAGAACAAAACGGCCAGCGCGATTGCAAGCGAATACAAAAACACGCAAACGCCGCGGCGCGCGCGGGGGGACAGACTCATGGGAATGAAGCCTCCTTCACAGCTTGATACCATGGAAACAGGTCGGATGCAGGCTTAGTGTACCATATTTGCGGCATGGAAACAACGGGTAGCGCTCCTTGACATGCCTGTGGGGAAAATGATATAATCAGCTCAAAAATTGGAAGGGACTGTTGCGTATGCCGGAGGATATACGGAAAAAGCAGAATGCGGCAGACAGACTGGCCGCCCTGGGATGCGCGCTTGCAGCCGCCTATCTTACCTGTGTATTGATAGTCAGAGATCTGATTCGCATGCGCTACCGCCAGTTGCCTCTTGGCTGGAACAGCGGCTTTCTGGTGGCGGCGGTGCTTTTTACGTTTGCCGCTCTGTTTGCCGCCTTGTTCCTTTTGGGCAAACGCCATTGGCGCGGCCTTACTTGCTGGCAGGGCCGGCGCAGGCTTAGCCTGCCGCTGTTTGCGGGCGTGTTTGCCGTATGCCTGGCGTATTTTTTGCTGCTTTGGTGCGCCGCATATCCGGGCGGGCAGAACCCGGATGTCGAAACGCAATGGGAGCAGGTGCAGACCCTGCGCTTTAACGATCACCATCCGGTGTTTCATACCCTGCTGATTTGGCTGGTTAGCCGGGTTTGCAATTCCTACGCCTTTGTGCTGATAGTGCAGGCGGCCGCCTTTGCGGCAGGGCTGGCCTACCTGATTGCCGTGATGCGCGCCTGGGGCTATCCGCTTGCGCCGCTGCTGTTTTTGGCCGGCGCGTTCATCCTAAACCCTGTCACGGGCGACCTGATGATGTATGCTCTAAAGGATATGGCGCTATCCATCCTGTTTTTGTACTGGCTGGCGCAATGGGTGGAGATTTATCACAGCAGGGGCGAATGGCTGCGCAAGCCGCGCCGGTGGATCGCCTTTGCGGTACTGGCGGCTTGCATTACGCTGGTGCGGCACAACGCCATTTTGCTTACCGGACCTGCGTGCGTGCTGGTGCTTTGGCGCTATGGCGGGGTACGCAAGCAAAGCCTGCTGTGCCTGCTTACGGCGCTAGCGATTGTGGCGGGCGTGAAGGGGCCGCTGTATGCGCTGCTAAAGGTGGAGAATCCCGGGCACGCCTACCATGAAAGCGTGGGGCTGCCCATGACGGTGCTGTGCACCGCCTATGCCGAAAAGCCGGATGAGCTTTCTCCGGAAACGCTTCGCTTTATGGAGAAAATTGCTCCGCAGCCGGTTTTTTCGGAAGCGTACCAGTTTGGGGATTATAACTCCATTAAATGGCACTATCCGGCGAATGAACAGGTGGACGCCACGCCGCCCATGGAGCTGATGCGGCTGACGCTGGATACGTTTAAGCGCCATACGCTTTTATCCCTGCTGGCCGTTGCGGAGCTGACGGATATTGTATGGGAGCCGACGGGCGAGCTGGGAAACACGTACCTGGGTTTCCCGTTTTGGGAACTGGAAGAACAAACGAGCTCCGTAAGCCCTGCGCTGCGCGACTTTTGCAACGATGTGCGAAGCTTCATCCAGCGCAATTTCTGGAATGAGGGAATGAACCTGCTGTTTTGCAAGCTTGGCTTTTTGCTGGCGGCGCTGATAGCGGTGTGGGCCGTTACGCTGCGCCGAAACGGGCTGCGCGCGCTTTGGCTGGTTTTGCCCATTGTGTGCTACAACCTGGGTACCATGCTGCTGCTTTGCGGGGATGATTACCGCTTTTTCCATTACACCAGCCTTGCCGTGTGGCCGGTGGTGTTGATGCTTCTCAACGGGGATGGGGAGCCAAACGGGGAAACCCTCATGCCTGACGGGCAGCGCGAAACGAAATAAAAAAGGCATAGAAAAAGGCCGGCACTGCCGCAAACGCGGCGGTACCGGCCCTTTTTTGGGATTACTGCTCCAATAGCGTAAGCAAAAGCTTCCGCAGCCGCTCGGGATCCGCCTTTCCGCGGGTTTCGGCCATCGCCTTGCCCATGAGGGCCTTTTCGACGTTGGTTTTGCCGGCCTTGTAGCTTTGCACCATATCCGGGTTCAGGGCAAGCGCCTTGCGGGCGGCCTGTTCCAAAACGGCGGCGTCGGTGAGGGTAAACAGGTCGTTGGCGGCGGCGTAGGCCTCGGGGTCGCAATCCTTGTCAAAGAGGGCGGAGAGGATTTTTTTGCCGGTGGAGCTGTTTACGCGGCCCTGGCTCATCAGGTTGCTAAGCTTGGCCAGGTGGCCTGGGGCGATGGGCAGGCTGGACGCGTCGCGCTCGCCGGTATGGGCGGTATCCCGCAGGGCGATCTGGGCGAACGCCTCGCCTAGGATGAGGTTGCACAGCGCCGCGGGGCTTTGGGCCTCCGCTGCCGCGGCCTCGAAATACTCGGCCAGCCAGCGCTCGGCGGTAAGCTGCTCGGCGGCGTAGGCGCTTAGGCCGTAATCGCGCATGTACTGGGCGCGGCGCTCGTCCGGCAAAACGGGTATGGAGGCGCGCAGCTCGGCCATTTGCGCGTCGCTTAGGCAAACCGGGGGCAGGTCGGGGTCGGGAAAGTAGCGGTAATCGGCGCTGTTTTCCTTGCGGCGCATGCTGGAGGTTTTGCCGGTTTTTTGATCGTAGCGGCGGGTTTCCTGCACGATTGGCTCGCCCGCCTCAATGGCGGCGGCCTGCCGCTGGTACTCCGCCTGGATGGCGCGCTCCACGCTTTGGAAAGAGTTGAGGTTCTTCATCTCGGTGCGCACGCCGAAGGGCTCGCCGGGCTTGTGGATGCTCAGGTTCACATCGCAGCGCATGCTGCCCTCGTTCATGCGGCAGTCGCTCACGCCGGTGTAGGTGAGGATGGCGCGTAGCTTGCGAAGGTAAGCCACCGCCTCTTCAGCGGAGCGGATATCCGGCTCGGATACGATCTCGATCAGCGGCACGCCGCAGCGGTTCATGTCCAGGGCGGTGCCGTTTTTGCCGTCATGCAAAAGCTTGCCCGCGTCCTCCTCGATATGGATACGGGTGATGCCAATGCGCTTTTCGCCCTTGGAGGTTTGCACGCTCAAAAAGCCGCGCTCGCAGATGGGGCGGTAGAACTGGCTGATTTGATAGGCCTTGGGCAGGTCGGGGTAAAAATAATTTTTGCGGTCGAACCGGCTTACGTGATGCACGTGGCAGTTGAGCGCCATGCCCGCGATGGCCGCGTAGCGCTTCACCTGCTCGTTAAACACCGGCAGCGCGCCGGGCAGGCCCATGCACACGGGGCATACATGGGTGTTGGGCTCCGCGCCAAAGGCGTTTTTGCAGGAGCAGAACACCTTGCTTTGCGTGCGCAGCTCCACGTGCGTTTCCAGGCCGATGACCATTTCATAGGCGGTGCTCATCTGTCCGCGCCCCCTTCCACAGCGTCATAGGGATGCATACCGGCGTTTACGTTAGCCGCGCGCTCATAGGCCGCGCCCGCGCCAAGCAGCAAGGCCAGGCTATCGCGCGCGCCCATCAGGCTCATGCCTATGGGAAGCCCCTCCGCGGAAAGGCCGCAGGGCACGGAAATGGCGGGCAGCCCCGTAATGTTGGCGGGCACGGTGTAAATATCGCCCAGGTACATTTCCATGGGGTCGCCGGTTTTTTCGCCCAGGCGGTAGGCGGGAGTAGGGGCCACGGGGGTTAGAAGCGCGCCGCAGGCCTTAAGCGCCTCGCCTGCCTCGTAGCGCAGCAGCTCGCGCGCCTGCTGCGCCTTTAGGTAATACTGGTCCTGATAGCCGCTGCTTAATGCGAAGGTGCCCAGCAGTATGCGGCGCTTGACCTCCATGCCGAAGCCCTCCTGGCGGCTTTTGCGGTACAGCTCGTCCAAATCGGCATATTCCTTGGCGCGGTAGCCGTAGCGCACGCCGTCAAAACGCGCCAGGTTGCTGGAGGCCTCCGCGCTGGAAATGACATAATAGGCGGACAGCGCATAGGGCAGCGAAGGGACGCTTACCTCCCTGACCTGTGCGCCCAGCCTGCGGAAGGTTTCGGCGGCGGCCTCCACGGCGGCGCGTACCCCGGCGCCCAGGCCCTTGCCGAAGCACTCCCTGGGCAGGCCCAAAGTAAGGCCGCTCAAATCCATGGACAGGCGCGCGGCATAGCCGTGCGTGAGGGACGCGTCGCTGGTGGCGTCGCGCGGGTCGGGGCCGCAGATCACATCCAGCATCAGCGCGGCGTCCTCCACGGTTTTGCAAAGCGGGCCGATCTGATCCAGGGAGCTGGCGAAGGCAACCAGCCCGTAACGGCTTACCGCGCCATAGGCGGGCTTTACGCCCACCACGCCGCAGAAGCTGGCGGGCTGGCGAATGCTGCCGCCCGTATCGCTGCCCAGCGCCACGGGGGCCATGCCGGCCGCCACCGCCGCGGCGGAGCCGCCGCTGGAGCCGCCCGGCACGCAATCCAGGTTCCAGGGGTTGCGGGTAACGCCAAAGGCGCTGTTTTCGGTGCTGCCGCCCATGGCGAACTCGTCCATGTTCAGGCGGCCCAGGATGGGCATGCCCGCGGCTTTGACCTTTTGAATGACAGTCGCGTCATAGGGGGAGCGGAAGGAGGCGAGCATTTTGCTGGCGCAGGAGCACACGCGCCCCTCCATGACCATGTTATCCTTCACGGCCACGGGAACGCCGTCCAGCGGGGAAAGCGGCCGCCCGGCGGCGCGGCGCGCGTCCGACGCGGCGGCCTGGGAAAGCGCGTCCTGCGCGTAAACCTCCAGGTAGGCGTGCACCTGCTCATCGCGCGCGGCGATGGCGTTCAGATAGGCCTGCGTGATCTCCACGGAGGTGGCCTGGCCGGAGCAAAGCAGCGAAAGAAGCTCCGCAACCGGCTTGCTGCAAAGGGCGGGAATGGGTTTCATGGGGCTTCCTCCTTTCATTCAAACGTCCGGGGCACGGTGATCAGCCGCCCGTCCACAGTTGTGGCGTTTTGAAGCACCGCCTCGATGGGCAGGCTCTCGCCGGGCTCGTCGGGGCGCAGGCGGCTTTCGTCCGGCCGGCGGCGCGGCTGCTTGGGGGCTTCGCGCTGAAGGCCGGCCAGCTCGCCCGCAAAATCCACAATGGCGTTGAACTCCTGGCTCATGCGGGTTTCTTCCTCCGCGCTCAGGGTAAGCATGGCCAGCTGCGCGGTGTTTTTAACGGTTTCACGGTGCATGACGCGCTCATGCTCCGCCTTGCCCTCCTCGGCCACGGCCACGCCCAGCTTGAGCGCTTCCAGCTGGCTGGCGTCCACGTAATCCGGCGCGCCGGTGAGCAGGCAGCTTGCGTCCTTGGTTTTGGGGAAGGCGATGACCTCGCGCAGGGAGGGCGCGCCGGTGAGCAGCATGCACAGGCGGTCTATGCCAAAGGCGAAGCCCGCGTGGGGCGGGGTGCCGAAGCGGAAGGCGTCCAAAAGGAAGCCGAAGCGGTCGCGGGCCTCGTCCTTTTCAAAGCCCAGGGCGCGGAACACCTTGGCCTGGATATCGCCGCGGTGGATACGCACGCTGCCGCTGCCAAGCTCCACGCCGTTTAGCACCACGTCGTATGCCTGGGAGCGCACGCGCGGCTTGGTTGCGTCGTCAAACATGAGGTCCACATCCTCCAAAAACGGCATGGTGAAGGGATGGTGCATGGCGGCGAAGCGCTGCTCGTCCTTTTTATACTCAAACATGGGAAAGTCCGTTACCAGGGCGAACTGAAAATCGTTTTTATCAATCAGCCCCATCAAATCGGCGCATTTTACGCGCAGGCCGCTTAGCACGCGGCGCGCCACGTCCAGCTCGTCGGCGCAAAAGAGCAGGAAATCGCCGTTTTGCGCGCCCATGCGGGTTTCCAGCTCCTTCCATACCTCGGGGCGGAAGTACTTGGGCATGATGGAGTTGATCTCGCCGTTATCCTTATAGAGAATCCAGGCCATGCCCTTGGCGCCCAATTTGAGGGCCAGGTTGGTGAGCAGGTCGATGGTGGAACGGGTAAAGACGCTGTACGCGCCTTTTACGTTGATGCAGCGCACCACGCCGCCCGCCTTGCGTGCGGCGGTAAAAACCGCGAAATCCGCGCGGTCGGCAATGTCGCTTACGTCCACGATGGGCAGGTCAAAGCGCAGGTCGGGCTTGTCGTTGCCGTACACATCCATGGCGGTTTGCCAGGTGAGGCGCTTGAAGGGATGGGGGATGGGGCGGCCCATCACGCGCTCAAACAGCGTGGAGAACAGGTTTTTGAGAAAATCCAGCATATCCTCCTGATCCACGAAGCTGCGCTCCATATCCAGCTGGGTAAACTCCGGCTGGCGGTCGGCGCGCAAATCCTCGTCGCGGAAGCAGCGGGCCACCTGGTAGTACTTGTCGATGCCGGACACCATCAAAAGCTGCTTGTAAATCTGCGGGCTTTGCGGCAGGGCGTAGAAGGTGCCGGGATGCACGCGGCTGGGCACCAGGTAATCGCGCGCGCCCTCGGGCGTGGACTTGCAAAGCACGGGCGTTTCCACCTGCAAAAAGCCGTCCTCATCCAAAATACGCTGCGCCTGGCGGATCAGGTTGTGCCTGAAAAGCAGGTTGCGGTACATCTGCGGGCGGCGCAGGTCCAGGTAGCGGTATTTCAGGCGCAGGTCCTCGCGCACGGGCTCGTCGTCGGTTAGGGAGAAGGGCAGCGTGTCGGAGGCGGAGAGCACCTCCATATGCGCGGCGGCCAGCTCTATCTCGCCCGTGGGCAGGGCGGGGTTGTAGGTGCTTTCATCCCTCAGGCGTATTTCGCCCGTGATTTTAACCACGCTCTGGTTTTTGAGCCTTTCCGCGGCAGCGAAGCTCTGCGCGTCCACCTGGGCCAGGTCGAACACCGTTTGCAGCGTGCCCTCGCGGTCGCGCACGTCCACAAAGATGACGCCGCCCATGTCGCGGCAGGTAAGCGCCCAGCCGCATACCGTGGCCGTTTGGCCGATGTGCTCGCGGCGCAGCGCGCCGCAATAGTGCGTTCTTTCCATGGATTTGGAACCTCCCTTTTCCGGGGACGAAAAAAGCCTTTCGCCCCGACTGACCGGGGCGAAAGGCCTGCCATTTTCCAAACCTTCCGCGGTACCACCCGCTTTGGACGTTTCCGTCCCACTCAAACAGGAAACCCGTTGATTTCCCCGCGCTATACCGGGCGCGCCCGTCCGCGCCTACTCGGGCTATGGGCCCTTTGGGACGGATGCTCAGGGGCGTTCTTCACCGGCCGAAGCCCGCCGCGTTTCCAGCGCCGGCGGCTCTCTTGGGAGCTTCGTGTGGCAGGCTACTCTCCCCATCATTGCCTTGTGCGGCATTATACCGGGGAAAGAAGAAACTGTCAAGAGAAGCGGGCGCGCAAGACAAAAAAAGTGCAGGCTTTGCAAAAAGCGCGCGCGTGTGGTAGCATAGCGCCACAGGCGAAGGGGGAGGGAACATGAGCGAGCTGTACGAACGCATTTACGCGGCGGTGCGCAGCATCCCGCCGGGACGGGCGGCTACCTATGGCCAGATAGCGCGCCAGGTGGGCAACCCGCGGCTTTCGCGCGTGGTGGGCTATGCCATGCGCACCGCGCCCGACGGCGTTCCCTGCCACCGGGTGGTGAACCGCCTGGGCGGGCTATGCGGCGCGTTTGAGCCGTGCGGCGCGCAAACGCACCGCATGCTGCTGGAGATGGAGGGCGTGCCCTTCCGGGAGGACGGCACGGTGGATTTGCAGCGCTGCATGTGGGAGCCTTAATCCGCCGCGCCTGCGAGCGGCCGCCCATCCCGCGAAGCGTAAAACGGCGGGCGCTTGCGCACGAAGCGCACCGCTATATCCCCGCCGGACGGCGCGGCCTAAGAGATAAGGGCGCGCTGGCTTTGGCAGGCAAAGCCCCAGCCTGTCGATAAACCCATGGGAGGCTTGGAGGGCCGCAGCCCTCCAAGTGTAATCCGGCCCCAGCGACATGCGCGGTGGGGCCGGAAGCCTTGCGTAGCAAGGTTTCCTTACGCCGTTCGCCGCCCGGTGGGGCGGAGGGAAGCGGGTGCCCTGTGGGCACAACTGCCGAAGGCAGTTAGCGACCCGCAGCCGTGAGGTTTTACAAGCACGAAGCACGGCAGTGCTTCGTGCGCCGATAAAACCGAGGCGCAGCGAGTAGGCGAACGGCGCAACTCTCAGCGGAAAAGATCGCCGCAGGCGAGCTTTTTCGACGGCCTGTGGCCTTGGCAGGCAAAGCCCTTCCCGTTTCTTGTAACTTGTGGTATAGTTTAACATAGTTATTTTGCTTTTTGGAGGTGCTTTTTATGAAAAAGCGGTTGTCCTTCGTTTTGATTTTCCTGTTGATCGCGCTAACCTGCTCGCCTGCCATGGCGAAGGGTTTCGCTATATCCTCCTTCCTTTCGGCGCTCGATAGCAACCTGGAAAGCAGCCTCGCCAGCGCCGGCCTGCTGCGCAAGGAGGATCTTGTCGCGTCCGACTATGCAAGCGACGGCGCCTTCAGGTATTTGATTTGCGGCCCCGATTCCAGCTTCCCTTCCTATAAGTGCTTCATTCAAACCACGTCCGATGGAAACACTATCTCAAAATGCATTATCGTTGCCGACGATCCCTACACGTTCAACCTGGACGCGCCAATGCGCATCATATATGCGGGCTGTTTCTTTGAAACGGCCGTTGAGGCGATGGCTGCGTCGCTATCGCCAAGTGAAAAAGAGGACTTTTGCTGCACGTACTCCATGTATGTAGACAACGCCATGACGGACCCCTATGGCCCCTACAAGGATGAGATTCATGCTTGTGGAGATTATGTTTACGCCGTCGAGAGCTACGCCCGCAACAACGGGTATACCCCTTCAAGCATGACTGAATCGATGCAAACATGGTGCAGCGTCATTTTTGCCTTGAAGTAAAATAGTTTTATCCAGAAAGCGGCTTTAGCGCACAGGGTATATCCCCCAAAGGGGCACGGGCCTGGCCTTACCCCGCCGCGCTTCCATCCACCTTCCCGGCGGCGGCCAGGTACAGCCCCAGGCCCGCGAGCGTGAGCGCGCCGCCCAGCATGACCGGCCAGGAGGGAATTTCGCCAAAGAGCAGCATGCTAAAGACCATCGCGCCCACGGGCTCGCCCAGCAGCGCGAAGCTTACCACGTTGGCCGATACGCCGGAGAGCGCGTAGGCGAACACCGCATGCCCCAAAAGCGTGCTGCCGATGATAAGGCCCGCCATGTAGGGCAGCGCGCCCGCGGGCATATGAAAGCCGCCGCCAAAGGGCAGGCAGGCCGTGAGCAGGATGGCCGTAACCAGGTACAGCGCCGGGGTGTAAATTTCTGCAGCCAGCGTTTGGCGAATCCGGCGGCCTGTGAGCCAATGCGCGGCCATGAACACCGCCCCGGCCAGCGCCAGAAGGTTGCTTTTCAGCGCCTCGCCTGCGGCGGCCCGCGTTTGCTGGCCCATCATGCCGGCCAGGGCGATGGTCACGGCCCCAAGCAAAGCAAGCAACGCCCCCGGCACGGCCCGGCGGGGCGTTTTTTCGTGAAAGAGCAGGTAGCTGAACAAGGCCACAAACAACGGCTGCGTGCATACCAGCGCCACGGAGGCAAAGGTGCTGGCCCCCGTGAGCGAGGTGATCCACGTAAGATAGTGCGCCGCCAAAAATGCGGCGGAAAGCGTGGTGAGCAGCCACTCGCCCCGCGAGGCGCGAAACGGCAGGCGCTTTCTAACGCACTGGCGCACCTCAAAGGGCAATAGCAAAACCGCCGCGCCCAGCATGCGCAAAAGGGCTACCGATAGGGGCGTAGCGCCCGCGTTAAGCGCGCCCTTTACCATGGGGCCGGAATAGCTGACCATGCATACCGCAAACACGATCAGCGCCATGGAGGAATGCTTTGTTTTCATACGCAAACGCCGCCTTTAGCAATCGATTCCGGCGCGCCTGGCCTGGCGGGTCAGCTCGCGCACGCTTAGGGTATAGGCTTTTCCGTCCTTGAGGAAATGCGTGCCGCACTGGCGGAAGGTAAAGCGCACGCCCTGCGCCAGGCATTGCCCACGCAGCGCGAGCACCCAGGCGTAGTCCAGCGGGCGGGCCTCGGGGCCGGATTCGCCGCCCGCGACCACGCCCTCCACGCCCTTTAGGTACGGCGACAGGTCAATAGGCCCGATCATGGGCTGGCAAATGATTTGCCGGTGCTTGAGCGCAAGCGCGGAAAAGAGGGGCAGGCGCTCGTCCGCACGGCGCTGGTTTTCCACCGTGCAGCAAACGGTTACATTGTCCCAGCCGTCGCCCCAGTCCGGCGGCAGGCATTGCGCCAGGCGGTGGATGCGCTTTGTCAGGAACAGAAAATGCAAATCGGGCCGTTCGCGCATCATGCGCCAGCAGTCGGGCCGCCATCCGTCCGCTTCCTCAATAAGGAAATCGGTGGAAAAACACAGGTACACCGTTTGATCCGGCTTCATTTTGTACGCGCCAGAGGCGGTTTTGGCCACGGGCGCGTCAAACCCGGGCAGCCGCACGATGCGGCCGGTATCCACGCCGCGCTTTTGATCGCCCCTGTGGATATAGCAAAATTGGCAGCCCTCGCTGTACTTATGGCAGCCGCGCCAGGGGTTCCACATGGCCATGGCTCAGTTTTCTCCCTCCTGGCGGCTTTGGCCGTTCAGGCGCTTGAGCCATACCATCAGCACCGCGATATCGGCGGGGTTTACGCCGGGGATGCGCCCAGCCTGGCTCAAGCTTTGGGGCCGCTTGAGGCTGAGCTTTTGCCGGGCCTCGATGCGCAGGCTTTCAATGGCGTTATAATCCACGTCATCAGGGATGCGCCAGTCCTCCATGGCGCGGGCGCGGGCCACCTGCGCCCGCTGCTTTTGCAGATAGCCGTCATACTTGACGTTGAGCTCGGCCTGGGTGCGCGCGTCCGGCGCGTAGGCGGCAAGCCCGGGGCACAGCGCCTCCAGCGCGTTTAGATCAATGGCGGGGCGGCGCAGAAGCTCCTCGGCGGTGAGGGTAACGGCCGTTACGGGCTGGCCGTGCGCCGCAAGCCACGCGTCGCGCTCGGGCGCGGCGGGTAGCTTCCATTGGCGCAGCGCCTGCTGAAGCGCCTCGGCACCCGCGCGCTTTTCCTCCATCAGGGCCATGCGCCGGTCGCTGGCCAGGCCGCGCGCGTGGCTTAGGGCGGTCAGGCGCAAATCGGCGTTATCCTGCCGCAGCAGCAGGCGGTATTCGCTGCGGCTGGTCATCATGCGGTAGGGCTCGTCCGTGCCCTTGACCACCAGGTCGTCCACCATTACGCCGATATAGCCCATATCGCGCGTGATGATGAGGGGCTCCCGCTCCAGCAGCCAGCAGGCGGCGTTGATACCGGCCAGCAGCCCCTGGGCGGCGGCCTCCTCGTAGCCGGAGGTGCCGTTGACCTGCCCGGCAAAATACAATCCAGGGATGCGGCGGCTGCCCAGGGTGAGGGCAAGCTCGGTGGAATCGATGCAGTCGTATTCGATGGCGTAGGCCAGGCGGGTGAGCTGGCAGCGCTCCAGGCCGCGCACCGTGCGGTACATGGCCCACTGCACGCTTTCCGGCAGGCTTGAGCTCATGCCCTGCACATACCATTCCGGGCTGGACAGGCCCTCCGGCTCCAAAAAAAGCTGGTGGCGGTCCTTATCGGCGAAGCGGCGCACCTTATCCTCAATGCTGGGGCAGTAGCGCGCGCCGGTGCCCTTGATATCGCCCCGCACCATGGGGGAGAGGTGCAGGTTTTCCCGGATGATGCGGTGGGTTTCCTCGTTGGTGTAGGTGAGGTAGCACAGGGCGCGGTTTTCCAGCGGATAGCGCACGCCGGTATTCGGCTCCTGCGCCACGGTGAGAAAGGAGAAGGGAACGATAGGGTCGTCGCCCGGCTGGGGCTCCATCCTGTCAAAATCAATGCTGCGCACGTCCACGCGGGCGGGCGTGCCGGTTTTAAAGCGCCTTAAGGCAAAGCCCAGCTCCGTAAGCGACTGGGACAGCCCCTCCGCGCGCAAAAGACCCTGCGGGCCGCTGTTTTTGCTGTACTCCCCAATGATGATACGGCTTTTGAGATATACGCCGCCGCACACCACGCACGCCCGGCAGACAAGCGTTGCGCCGGTCATGGTGCGCACGCCGCTTACCGCGCCGTTTTGGGTGAGAATATCCATGGCCTCCCCCTGCCGCACGGTAAGGTTGGGCGTTTGAAACAGCGTGGAAAGCATATCCTCATGGTAACGGCGCTTATCCGCCTGGGCGCGCAGGCTGTGCACCGCGGGGCCCTTGCCCCGGTTGAGCATGCGGCTTTGCAGGAAGGTACGGTCAATGGCGATGCCCATCTGCCCGCCCAACGCGTCCAGCTCGCGCACCAAATGGCCCTTGCCCGTGCCGCCGATGGCGGGGTTGCAGGGCATAAGGGCCACGCTGTTTAAATCCAGGGTGAGCAAAAGGGTGCTCACGCCCATGCGCGCGGCGGCCAGCGCGGCCTCGCAGCCGGCGTGCCCCGCGCCAATTACAATAAGGTCGTACCGCATATGCATGCCTCCCGGGCGCGCGAAAAAAGCGCCCGTTGCAGAATACACGAAACGACCTTATTTTGCAATACCTTAGCGGCCCGTTACTCCACCTGGCCCAGATATTCCTCCAAACACAGGTTGCGGTTTCGCATGTCGGTGCTGTGCGGCAAGCCCACATAGCGGATATGCCAGCACTCGGCAATGAAGCCGGTGATTTTTTCCTTATCCTCCTGGTAGCGGATGATGAAGCCGTAATCCCAGCAGTTTTTGTGCAGCCACTTTTGCTGCGGGGTGCCCTTGAAGGAGGTGCCCGCCACCGTGATATCAAAGGCCAGGCCGGTATGGTGCTCGCTGGTGCCGGGGTCGGCCACGGTGTTGCGCGTGGCGGAAACGGCCTTTTCCCGGCTGAAGCCCTGGCTTAGGTACTCCTGCACCTGCTTGTCAAACAGGGATTGCTGATATTCGTAGCTGCGGTAGGCGGCGCTGATCTGCCAGCCGGTTACGCCGTCGGCTACGGCGGCCTCGAACAGTTTGATCAGCGCGTTTACGGCGGCGCGGTCGCCCTCCATGCTGCTGCCCTTTACTGTTACAAGGGAGGAGGGGAGCACATTTTTGAGCACCACCAAGTCGCGCGGCTTGTAGCCGGCCTCAATGGGATGCGTGCGGTTGACCAAAACGGGCAGCTGCGCGGGATCGGGCGTGGGCGTTACGGTAACGGTTTTTGCCTGGCCGCTGTATAAAAGGGCGAAGGTTTTTTGGGCGGCCACGCCGTCCACCTCCAACCCGCCCTGGCTTTGGAACAGGCGCACGGCTTCCTCCGTGCCGCCGCCAAAAGCCCCGTCCACGTCGCCGCTGTAATAGCCCAATTCCTTTAGCCGCTGCTGCATTTCGCGCACGGCCTCGCCGCTGTCGCCCTTTTTGAGCAGCGAGGCGGCTGCCGTGGGCGTAGGCGTGGGCACGAAGGTTTGCGCCGTGGAGGCGTATACCTGGCTTAGCGTGGCCTCGCCCGCGACGCCGTCGCTGGTAAGGCCGTGCTGCGCCTGGAACAGCTTGACCGCCTCGGCCGTGCCCTGGCCGTACTGGCCGTCCAGCTCGCCTGCATAGTAGCCAAGCGCCTGTAACCGCTCCTGCAAGCGGCGCACCTCGTCCCCTCTCACGCCGGTTTTGAGCAGCGGGGAGGTGGGGGCCGGGGTGTTGTTGGGGTCCAGCGTTACGCGCAGCATGCTGCGCACGTCCGCGGTGGGCGTGGGGCTGGCGGCCAGCTCGGTTTGCAGGGTGCGGTAGCTATCCAGCGTGCGCGGCAAAAGCGCCGCGCATGCCGCAACCGCGCCTAAAAGCACCGCGCATAGCACGATCACAACCGGTTTAACGGGTTTCATGGCTTAGCTCCTGGCCCACAGCGGCGTGGGGTAGAGGCCCTCGTCCGTCATGGCCCTAAGGGCGTTTACCACCAGCGGTCGGTCCTCGCGGTAGGTTACGCCAAACCATTTATCCGGCGTGGTGTACACGGTCACGCGCGCGCGGCCCGCGCGCAGCTCCTCATCCACGGCAAAGGGCAGGAAGTATTCGCCCTTGAGCGGGTTCTGCGCAAGCGTCCTGTCCAGGAAGGCGGGGAAGCCCTCCTGCAGGCGCTGCATCATGCCGGCGGGGAAACCCCACATGTTCATGCTCACCACGGTTTCGGGCGAAAGCCGGGTGTAGGTTTGATTGTCCTCGGTAAAAAGCGGGCCGTCCACTGTGGAAATGATGCGCGTGCGCTCCACCAGGCCGGTCAGCCGGTTTTGCGCGTCTATGGCGCATATGCCGCGCGCCACGGAGCCGGTTTCGCTGAGCGTGTTTTTGAGCAGGTAGCCCACCATGCAGATATCGCCCTCGTCCTTGAGGCGGCTGAGGTGATGATAGCAGAGCCTGAAGGCCTCCGCGCCGTAATAGTCGTCGGCGTTGATGGCGCAGAAGGGCGCGTCCACCAGCCCCGCGGCGCTGAGCACCGCGTGGGCGGTGCCCCAAGGCTTCACACGGCCCTCGGGCACGCTGTAGCCCTGGGGCAGGTTGGCAAGGTCCTGGTAGGCGTATTCCACCTGCATATGGCGGCTGACCCGGTCGCCAAGCACCTCGCGGAAATCCTTTTCGTTTTCCTTTTTGATAATGATCACGGCGCGCTCAAACCCTGCGCGCTTTGCGTCAAACAGGGAATAATCCAAAATCAGGCCGCCGTCCGGCCCCACGGGATCCATTTGCTTAAGGCCGCCGTAGCGGCTGCCCATACCGGCGGCCATAATTACCAGTACCGGCTTTTTCATCAGGCTTCCATCCTTTCTTTGCGGCCAAGCGCGTTTACGCAGCCGACCATCTCATCCCAATGCGCGTCCATTTCACGAAGCAGCTTGAGCTGCGTTCTTGCACGCGTGAGGTTATGCTCGGGATATTCGGTTTTGAAGTAGACGTCGCCGTTCAAATAATCGGCCAGGAAACGGATCAGGCATTCCAGCGTCATCATTTTGGCACCCACGGGCAGGCTTTGAAGCTCGTTGGGCGTCAGCGAATCGCGCACCTCGCCCAGGTAGCCCTCGGCATAGGCGCGGTACAGCGGCAGGCTGAAATGCACCTTGTCAAGATCCCGCTCGTCCTCGGCGGCGGTGCTTGCGCCATAGCGGATGGCGTCGCCAAAATCATAGGCGCTAAGGCCGGGCATCACCGTGTCCAGGTCGATCACGCACAGGGCCTTATGGGTTTTGGTATCGATGAGCACGTTGTTGAGCTTGGTATCGTTATGGGTTACGCGCAGGGGCAGGCGGCCGGAGGCCAGGCCGTCGGTAAGGGTGGAGGAAAAGGCCTCGTAGCCCAGCGCCGCATCGATGATATCGCGCACGCCGCACGCGCGCCCCGCCGCGTCGCGGGCCACCGCCTCGCGGAAATCGCGGAAGCGCTTGGGCGTGTCGTGAAAGCGCTCGATGGTTTCGTGCAGGGAGGAAACGTCAAAATCGTCCAGCATGGACAAAAAGCGGCCAAACGCGCGGCCGGATTCGCGGAAAACGGCCTCGTCGCCGCTGCGGTCATAGCTTACGGAATCGCTGATGAAGCTGTACGCGCGCCAAAAATCGCCGTAGCGGTCTACGGCGAAAAAGGCCCCGCTGTCCGTTTTGAGCAGCTGGAGGGTTTCGCGGGCGGGGTCGCCGCCGCGCTGTGCAATTTTGAAACGAAGGTGATCGGTTACGCGCAGCATGTTCTCCATCACCTGCTCCGGACGGGGAAAGGCCACCTTATTGATGCGCTGAAGCACGTAGCGCAAATCTCCCCGGCCGGCGGGAACGAAAAGATACGTATCGTTGATATGGCCGCCGCCAAAGGATTCGGGCCTGCCCACAATGCCCTCGGGGGCAAAGCGGCGTGCCAGCTGGCCAATTTCCTGCTGGGATAGAGTTGGCATGGTTACTGTCATCCCCACGTATAAAATGGATAGCGGTCAAGCCGTTATCTATTGTATTATATCATGGAATGGGCTTGGCTACAATCCCCCTAGCCCACGCCCGGCGCAGCCGGCCCGCCCACATAAGCGCGTGCGCCTGCGAAAGCCAGTCCAGCAGCTCGCCGTCCAGCTGCGCGGGCCGCGTAACGATCACGTGATGCGTCCAGCGGCGCGGCGTGGGGTGCGCCACCTGGAACAGCCGCGGGCTTTTCAGCTCATATCCCAGGCCGAAGCTTACGCCCAGGCTGCCCGGCCCCCGGCGGGGCAGCCACACAAAGCAGTACCCGCGCGGGTCCAGAAAGGTGATCTGCGTTTTTTGCACCTTGAGGGCGCTTTTAGGCCAAGCGGCCAATAGCTGGCCGTGCAGCAGCAGGAACAAGGCAAACGCGTCGGAATCGTTTGCAAAAAAGAGGGCGGCCTCCGCACGCCCGGGCAAATCTGCCATGCAGGCATCCCTCCTACCGTCCATGGAATGGGGCGCCTAGTCCCGAAGCCAGGAGGCGTAGCTCTCTGGCGGATAGATGGTGCGGATCATGCGCGTAAGAAATGCGAATTCCTCCTGCGTATAAAAGGAGGCGTAGCGTTGGTACAGCACCCGAAAGGCGTTTAGGCTATGAACCCGCAGGCTATAATCGTTCAGCTTGATAAAATTGGCGGAAAAGGGCGTTAGCTTGTCAAAGATCACGCCCATAAGGTCGTCGGTAAGGGCGCTTAGCTGTTCCATGCCCAGGCGGCGGCTGTGGTAATTATCGCAAATCACGGTCATGCTGCCGTTGGTAAAGCGGTTCAGCTGGGTTAGCAGCATGGCTTCCAGCTCGTCGCGCAGGCTTTCCAGGCTTTGGCGGTAGGGCGCGTAGGCGCGCATGCGTTCGCTCAAGGAGGCGGCCAGGGGATGGGCGTTCAAAAAAAGCGTCCCAAGCCATGGCCTGAGCACGCGCTCAACATCCTCCTGCCCAATTGGGATTGCCATTTCCCCTTCCCTCCTGATCACGCTTTCGCATGGTTCTATGGCATATTTCTACAACCTTCACGGTATCTCCTTGTTTTTGTTTCATGAATTGCACATTTCGGAAATTCTTTCTTCAAAAATGAATAATTATGATATTAAAAATGTATAATTATTTTGTTTTCTGGCTGTCAAGCGCCATGTTTTGTGCCTTCTTCCTAGGCACAACACCATGGGTAGGAGGAAAGGTTTTCAACATACACGCTCCTATGCAAAAGGGCGCAATGGGGAGATACTTGTCAAAACTGTCCGTATCTGCTATGATAAAACACGAAATGAGGAAAACGGTTGTGGTTTTCCACAGATAAGTTTTCCACATTCTTTTTGTCTACGGATATGTGAATGTGGATAACTTGCTTCCCAGGGAATTTGTATAATATACACGAATGGAAGGTCGTATGTGCCGTGATGAACGCTGAGGAACTGTGGGGAAGCGCCTGCCGCATTTTGCAGGAGGAAATGACCCGCATCAGTTACAGCACCTGGATTGAAACCGCGCTGAAGCCCTATGCGCTGATTGGGGATATCGTGCTTTTGGAATGCGTAAGCCCCGTGGTGCAGCAAATGGGCACCAGCCGCTATATGGGGCAAATCCAGAACGCGGTCAGCACGGCGGCGGGGCGCGCGCTCAAGGTGGAGGTGCTTTGCCATGAGGAGCTTCAGGGCCGCGTGAACGAGCTGGAAGCGCGCTCCTCGGGCGATTCGCTGGCGCTGCTCAACCCCAAATATACCTTTGACACGTTTGTGGTGGGCTCCAGCAACAGGTTTGCGCATGCGGTATCCCTGGCGGTGGCGGAGGTGCCGGCCAAGGCGTACAACCCGCTGTTCATCTACGGCGGCGTGGGCCTGGGCAAAACCCACCTGATGCACGCCATTGGCCATTACGCGCATGAGCTGTATCCGGATATGAAGATCCTCTATATCACCAGCGAGGATTTTACCAACCAGCTGGTTACCGCCATGCAGACCAATCAAAACCAGCAGTTCCGCGAGCGCTTCCGCAATGTGGATATCCTGATGGTGGACGATATCCAGTTTATCGCGGGCAAGCACGGCACGGAGGAGGAGTTCTTCCATACCTTCAACCACCTGCGCGAGGCCGGCAAGCAGATCGTGATGACCTCCGATAAGCCGCCCAAGGAGATTCAAAAGCTGGAGGAACGCCTGTGCAGCCGCTTTGAGGGCGGACTGGTGGCGGATATCCAGCGCCCGGATTTTGAAACCCGCCTGGCCATTTTGCGCAAGAAGGCGGAGTTTGAACACCTGAATATTGACGATGAGATTTTGGCGCTGATCGCTGAAAAGATCGATACCAACATCCGCGAGCTGGAGGGGAGCCTGACCCGCTTAACCGCCTATTCCAGCCTAACCCGCAGGCCCATTGATATGCAGCTGGCTCGCGAGGCGCTGCGCGAGCTGTTTAAGCATACGGAAACGCGCCTGCTCACCTGCGACAGCATCCAGGAGGCGGTGGCCAACTACTACGGCATTACCGTGGAGGATTTAAAAAGCCCCAAGCGCAACCACGAGATTACCGTTCCCCGGCAAATCGCCATGTACCTGGCCCGCGAAATGATGGGCCTTAGCCTGACCAAAATTGGCGACGCGTTCGGCGGCCGGCATTATACAACGGTGATGTCCTCTATTGACAAGGTGGAGGAATCCATCAAGCAGTCGCCCAGCCTGGCCAGCCTTTTGGACGATATCCGCCGCATGATTAAGGATAACAAATAGAAAATTTACGCAAAACGCTTTGCAAAACGGCGGATTCATGCTATAATGCTAGCGCTACCCGGCTGAGGTCATGTGGTTCAGGTTCCTTTCCTTCGAGTTTGTTCGAAAGCACGGAAACCCACGCCAAGTAACTAAAAGCAAATGGGAGACAGAACAAACCAGGAAAGTGGAGGGAATCCAACCATGTTTGAAGACAAGACTTTGGTATGCCGCGACTGTGGCAAGGAATTCGTGTTCAGCGCTTCTGAGCAGCAGTTCTTTGCCGATAAGGGCTTCCAGAACGACCCCACCCGTTGCCACGAGTGCCGTGCCGCCCGCCGCAACCGTGAGAACCCCGGCCGTGCCGAGCGCCAGTACTTTGAAGTGATCTGCGATGGCTGCGGTGCCACCACCCAGGTGCCCTTCCAGCCCAAGGGCGACCGTCCCGTGTACTGCCGCGAGTGCTTCGAGCGCAACCGCAACAACCAGTACTAAGATTGGTTATACCAAACGCCTCCGCGAAAGCGGAGGCGTTTCAGGCCGTCGAAAAAGATCGCCTGCGGCGATCTTTTCCGCCGAGGCTTGCGCCGTTCGCCTACTCG
>URUF01000016.1 GCA_900550955.1 uncultured Eubacteriales bacterium
GGCGCAGCGGCTTTGCGCTGCGCCATGCCCCGGCAACCGAATAGTCTGGCCGCTCCTTTGCGGCCAGGCGGCACAAGGCCCGATGGCGCTGCGCGAAACGCCGCCGGGCCTTGCGCTGCGTATGCAGCCGAACCGCGCCCATGCTTCCCGCGCGCGGCCCGGTTCCCAACCGGCGGATTGACATCTTTCCCCAAGCATGGTATCCTTGTGCGAAGCGCCGCTTTATTTGCACGCGCACGCTTGCGGCGCATAGGGTGATAACGTGCGGCGCATTTGGAAACCCTGTTGAATACAGTTGAAATGGAAACGAGGTCTTTGGCATGCTGCAATATCGGGTAGGCATCATTGGCGCAACGGGCATGGTGGGGCAGCGGTTTACGCTGCTTTTGCAAAACCACCCGTGGTTCAAGGTTGTTTGTGTGGCCGCTTCGGGCCGCAGCGCAGGGAAAAGCTACCTGGAGGCCGTCGGCGGCCGCTGGGCCTTCAAAGGCACGCCCATTCCGGAGGCCATTGGCAAGCTTACCGTAATGGATGCCTCCCATGTGGAGGAAGTGGCCGCGCAGGTGGACTTTGTGTTTTGCGCCGTGGACATGAAGAAGGAGGAAATCCGCGCCCTGGAGGAACGCTATGCCAAGGCGGGCGTGCCCGTGATCAGCAACAACAGCGCCAACCGCCACACGCCGGATGTGCCCATGCTCATCCCGGAGATCAACGGCGGCCATGCCGCGGTAATTGAGGCGCAGCGCAAGCGCCTGGGCACGCAAACGGGCTTCATCGCCGTCAAGCCCAACTGCTCCATCCAAAGCTATGTGCCCGCCCTGTGGCCGCTTTTGGACTTTGGGCCCGAAAAAGTGGTGGCATGCACCTATCAGGCCATCAGCGGCGCGGGCAAAACGTTTGATACCTGGCCCGAAATGGTTGATAACGTGATTCCCTACATCGGCGGCGAGGATGAAAAGAGCGAGCGCGAGCCGCTGAAAATCTTTGGCCATGTGGAAAACGGCGTAATCGTGGACGCGGCCTCCCCCGTGATTAGCGCGCAGTGCCTGCGCGTGGCGGCCTCCGACGGCCATATGGCGGCGGTAAGCGTCAAGTTCCGCAAGAAACCCTCTATGGAGCAGATTTTGGAGCGCTGGGAAAACTGCCGGCCCGCCACCGCCGGGCTGGGGCTGCCCTCCTCGCCCCAAAAGTTCCTGTACTATTTTGAGGATCCCACCCGCCCGCAGACCCGCCTGGACCGCGAAACCGAAAACGGCATGGCCATCTGCATGGGCCGCCTGCGCGAGGATCCCGTGCTGGATTACAAGTTTGTGTGCCTGAGCCATAACACGCTGCGCGGCGCGGCCGGCGGCGGCGTGCTCAGCGCCGAATACCTGTGCAAGCTGGGCTATATCGGCCATCGGATCGCCTGATTTTAAACCTTTTTGGGAGGGAAGAAGCATGCAAGCAACGCCGTTGTTTCGCGGAAGCGCCGTCGCGCTGGTTACGCCCCTTACCGCCGGCAAGGTGGATGTGGAAGCCCTGCACCGGTTGGTGAATATGCAAATTGAAGGCGGCACGGCGGCCATTGTGGCCTGCGGCACCACCGGCGAACCCGCCACCCTTACCCCGCAGGAGCGCGAGCTGGTAATACGCGAGGCGGTGGCCGCCGCAAGGGGCCGCGTGCCCGTAATTTGCGGCACGGGCAGCAACTGTACCCAAACGGTTATTGATACCGAGCGCCGCTACCGCGATTTGGGCTGCGCCGCCCAGCTGGTGGTAACGCCCTACTATAACAAAACCACGCAGGAGGGCCTTTACGCCCATTTCATGGCGATTGCGGAACATACGCAGCTGCCCATCATCCTCTATAACGTGCCCAGCCGCACCAACCTGGACATCGCGCCGGAAACACTGATGCGCTTAAGCGCCAGCGGCCGCTTTATCGCCCTGAAGGAAAGCAGCTACGACCTGCCCCGCGTAATGGAAAAGCTAAGCGCCATGGAAGGAAAGATCACCCTGTACAGCGGCAACGACGATATGGTGTATCCCCTTATATCGTTGGGCGCACAGGGCGTGATTTCCGTGGTGGCAAATATCGCGCCCGCGTACATGAGCCGCATGGCGCAGGCCTGCCTCAACGGCGAAACCGAGGGCCTGGAGATGCAAATCCGCTGCCTGCCGCTGGTACGCGCGCTGTTTAGCGAGGTAAGCCCCATTCCCTGCAAGTATGCCATGCGGCTGATGGGCCTGTGCTCCGGCGAATTGCGCCTGCCGCTGATTGAGGCCGGGGAGGCTACCCAGCGCAAGCTGCGCGAGGCGCTTAAGGCCCTGGACCTTTTGAACTGATATGCATTGTACAGAGGTGAACGCCATGCAGATTTTGATTGGCGGCGCGCTGGGCCGCATGGGCCGCGAGCTGGCCCTGGCCGCGGAAAACGCGGGCGTGAAGGTGGCCTGCGGCGTGGACGTGGCCTACTGCGGCCAGGCGGCGGCCTTTCCCATTGTAACGGGGTTTGAAAAGGTAACGCTTGACGCCGATGTGCTGATTGATTTTTCCCGCCCGGACGCGCTGCCGGAGCTGCTGAACCTGGCTTTGGCCAAGGGCATGCCTGTGGTGCTTTGCGCCACGGGCTATACCGATGTGGAGCTGCAAAGCGTGCGCGAGGCGGCCAAGCGCATCCCCATTTTGCGCAGCGCCAATATGAGCCTGGGCGTAAACGTGCTCAGCGAGCTGGTGGGCATGGCCGCCCGCACGCTGGAAGGTTTTGATATCGAGATTGTGGAAAAGCACCACCGCATGAAGGCGGATAGCCCCAGCGGCACAGCGCTGATGCTGTATGAGGCCGTTCAAAAGGAAACAGGCCCTGAAACAGAGCCTGTGTATGGCCGCTATGGCCGCACGCAGAAGCGCGCCGCCGGTGAAATTGGCATCCATGCCGTGCGCGGCGGCACCGTAACGGGCGAGCATGAGGTGGGCTTCTACGGAAACGGCGAGCAGCTCATCCTAACCCACCGGGCCGAAAGCCGCGCGCTGTTTGCGCAGGGGGCGCTCAAGGCCGCGCGCTATCTTGCGGACAAGCCTGCGGGGCTGTATTCCATGCGCGATGTGGTTGTGGAAATGCTCAGCCGCGGATAGCGGGCTCATCCGGGGTGTTCCAATCGGTAAGATGGTTTTGAATGGTGGTTAGGATTTCCTGCATCGCCATGCGCTGGTTTTGATTCAGCTGCGGCGGCATGGGGCCCATGCCGCCGTTATCCAGGCTGCCGGCCAGCATATAGTCCATGCTCAGCTCCATCGCGTTGGCGATGGAAACCAGCGTTTCCAGGCTCGCCTTACGGGTGCCGCGCTCCACATGGCCCATGAAGGATGTGCTCACGCCAACCCTTTCAGCCAGCTGCTCCTGTGTCCAGCCAAGGAACACGCGCTGCTTGCGGATACGCTTGCCTAGGTCTATGTAATCCATGCGCTTATCCTGCCTTTTTTGTTGCGTTGCCTACCATCAGGCTGCGCATTTTTTTCACCCTCATACTATATCAGGTTCACAGGAACATGAAAAATTCTTATGGGCAATTTGAATGCACTATTGGGCGGGTTTGCAAAAAAAAAAACTGCTTCGCGCCTGGCGCGAAGCAGGGGGGAAACGGCTTGGCTCAGCAGGACCTTTCCTTTCCAAAGAAGCAGATGGCAACGGTGCCCGGGCCGCAGTGCGCGCCGATGACCGGCCCCACATAGTAGGTGGCAATCTCGCCCAGGCCGGGCACGCGCTCGCGTATCAGGCTTTCCAGGCGCGCGGCGTCCTCGGGCGCGTCCGCCTGCAAAATAATGGGCATGGCCTCGGCCGGGTCGTCAATAAACTCGGCGGCCTTATCGGCAAGCATGCGCAGGGCGGCCTTGCGGCCGCGCACCTTATCGCTGCTAACCAGCTTGCCGGCGCGGTTTTCGGTGATGATGGGCTTCAAGTCCAGCATAGCGCCCACAGTCGCGGCTACCGCGCTGATACGGCCGCCGCGGCGCAGATACACCAGATCATCCACGGTGAACCAGGCCTGGGCGCGCAGCTTGTTGCTTTCCAGCCATTCCGCTACCTCCTCCATGGATTTGCCCTGGCGGTATAGCTCGTGCGCCTTCAAAATCAGGATGGTCTGCGGCGCGGAAATGCTCAGCGTGTCCACAACAATCATCTTGCGCTCGGGGTACTTGGCCAAAAGCTCCTCCCGGGCGGCATAGATATTGTTGATGGTGCTGGAAAGCTGGCTGGAAAAGGCCACGAACAGGATGTCCTTCCCGGCCTGGAAGCAGGGCTCAAAGTATTCCACATACACGGGCGTGGGCAGCAGCGAGGTAACCGGCGCGGCGCCCGCGCGCATGTTGTCAAAGTACTCCTTTTGCTTGCCGTTGCGGCCCAGGTCGTCCAGGTATTCCTTGCCGTTGAGCATGTAGGGCATGTACACCATGGTCAAATCCAGCTCGTCCACATAGCGGTACGGCAGGTCGGAATCGGAATCAGTCATAAACACATAGGGATTCATAGGGTTGTCCTCCTTGCGATGCTTGGGCCAATCAGCCCGATTAGGCAAAATGATACAGAGGTATTGTACCCTGTCCCCTTGTTTTTTGCAAGCAAAAGGTCGCCTCATGGGCAAGATACTCCAAAATGGGCATAGAAAAAACGGCATGGCTCTGCCCATGCCGTCAGACTGTCGAGAAACCTATGGGAGGTTTGGAGGGCCGCAGCCCTCCAAGCTATAATCCGAATCCAGCGACATGTGCGGTGGATTCGGAAGCCTTGCATAGCAAGGCTTCCTTGCAGGGTTCACCGGCCGCGCCGCAGGCGCAGGTGAACCCTGTTTCGGCGGAAAAGATCGCCGCAGGCGAGCTTTTTCGACGGCCTGACGGCATGGCGCTACCCATGCCGTTTGCCAAACCGGCGGGCTTGGCTCTTAGTCCTCCACAAGCAGCCTGCCATCCTCAATGCCCGTAACCTTTGCCAGGGCTACCACCTTGTAGCCCTCGCCCGCAAGCTTCGCATGGCCGGGCTGGAAGCTTTTTTCCACGCATACGCCAATGCCCACCACAACGCCACCCGCCTGCTTAACCAGGTCGCACAGGCCCTCGGCGGCTTCGCCGTTGGCCAGAAAATCGTCCACAATCAGCACGCGCGCACCGGCGGGCAGGTAGGGCTTTGCCACGCGGATGTGGTTTTCCACCCCGTGGGTGAAGCTGAATACGCGGCTTTGGTATACATCGCCGGTCACGTTGCGGGTGCGGCTTTTCTTGGCGAACACAACGGGAATGTTGCCGCAGGCCATGGCGGTGGTGAGCGCGGCGGCAATGCCGCTGGCCTCCACGGTAAGCACCAGGTCGGGCTTTTCAGCCGCAAATGCATCCGCAAAGGCCTGGCCCATTTTTACAAACAGGCCGGTATCCAGCTGATGGTTCAAAAACATATCCACCTTCACAATATCCGTGCCAATACCCACGCCTTGGGCCCGAATGGCCTCAACCAGCTCCCTCATACCGCTTGTCCCCCTTTTGTATTTCAAGCCTTCCAGGGCTTATTCTAGCGCATCCTACGCCAAAATCAAGCCTTCGCCCACGCCCAGGCGCACGCAAACCGCGCCGTCCTCCACGGGAAGGCTGCGGTCGGCGTACAGGTCGTGCACGGCGGCAAGGCCGCTCAGGCCGCCCGGCAGCGCCAGGCGCGCCTTCGCCGGCTCAAGGCCGGTGTTCACCACGCACAGCACCTGCTGGCCGGCGGTTTCGCGCACATAGGCATACAGCCCGTTTTCCAGCGCCGCGTGCGTGCGGAAGCTGCCTACGCGCAGCGCGGGCGTTTGCCTGCGGATGCGCGCCAGCTTTTGATAATGCGCATGGGTGGGATTTCCCTCCACATTATCCCAGCGCATGGGGAAGCGGCAGAACGGGTCGTCGCCGCCCTCCATGCCCAGCTCGTCGCCGTAATAGATGATGGGCGAGCCAAGGTATGTGAACTGGAAGAACGACGCGGCGTGCAGCATGCGCAAGTCGCCGCCGGCGCGCGTGCGCACGCGCTGGGTATCGTGGCTGCCAAGGAAGGTCCACAGCACCTCCTGCGTGCGCTGGGGGTAGAGCATGGCGGCGCGGTTGAGCGCCCAGTCAAACTGCTCCACGGTGATATCGTGGCGGCAGAAGCGGGCCCAGATGTTGCGGCTGAGCACATAGTGCATGGTCGCGTCGAACATATCGCCCTGGGTGAGCCATTCGCGGCTGTCATCCCAGCATTCGGCAATCATAAGGCTGTCGGGGTTTACCTCGCGCATCATCTTTTTGTACTGCCGCCAAAAATCCGGCCATACCTCGGGGCTTACGTCCAGGCGCCAGCCGTCGATGTGGCATTTTTCCAGCCAGTAGCGCCCAACGTCCAAAAAATACTGGGCGCAGCCGGGGTTGCGCAGGTTCAGCTTAGGCATGTATTTCCAGCCGCCAAAGGTATGGTAGCCGTGGGGCATGCGCTTATCAAAGCAGAACCAATCATAGTACGGCGAGGCCTCGCCCTTTGCCATCGCGTCCACAAAGGGCGCGAACTGGAGGCCCGAATGGTTAAACACGCCGTCCAGCACAATGCGCATGCCGTTTTGGTGCAGCGTGTCGCACAGCGTGCGCAAATCGTCCTCCGTGCCAAGCAGGGGGTCGATTTTGAAATAGTCGAACGTGTTGTAGCGATGGGACGTATCGCTTAGGAACAGCGGCGTGGTATAGATCATCTCCACGCCAAGCTCCTTTAGGTACGGCACGGCCTTGATGATGCCCCTCAGGTTGCCGCCAAAGCGGTACTCGTTTTGTACGCGGGCGCTGCTCCACGGCTCCACCGCCTCCGTATCGCCGGGCGCGGGCTCGCGGCGGAAGCGGTCGGGAAAGATTTGGTAGCCCACGCAGCCGCGCGCCCATTCCGGCATGGGATCTGCCGGGTAAGCGTAGGCGAAGGCAAAGGCCTCGCTCACGTCCTCGGGCGCATCGGCCCCGGCGTGCAGGCCGCACGCGTCCAGCTTAAAGGTAAGCTCGTCGCTTTGCAAAACAAACAGGTATTTAAGCCTGAGGTCGCGGGGCGTAAACACGCATTCGTAAAAATCATGCCATTGGTCGCGGTAGGCCACCTGCATTTCGTATTCGTCCGCCTTCTTGAAAAAGTCAGGCAGGGCATAGTTGCTGGTGACCCTTGCGGTCACGCGGGTAAACTCGCCCCTGCCGGTTTGCAGGCGCAGGCATACCCGGCCATCCGGCAGGGCGTGGCGGTATTCAAGCCAGGGCATGTGGTAGATGGAGCCGAATTGAATGGTTCGCATTGCTGGTAGCTCTCCTCGCTTTGTTAGGAATGCGGGTTAACCGATGGTGGAAACGCTTTCGCGCTCAATCAGGGTAAAGGGTACCTCAATGCCGCAGGGAGAATCCACCCTGCCCTTGAGCACGTCCAGCATCAGGTGCATGGCGCTTACCCCCAGGCGGTAGGGGTCAATCTCAAAGGAGGTGAGGGCTGGGGTGTGATAGCGCCCCGCGTCGGTATTGTTGAAGCTGACGATGCTCACATCGTCCGGCACGGCAAGCCCCACCCCCTTGAGCAGGCTGGTAAGGCCAATGGCCATGGCGTCGTCAATACACACGGCGGCGGTGGGCCGGTCCGGCGCGCGGAAGATGCCGAGCAGCTCATCCGCACAGGCGGGGGACTGGATGCTGCGGCTATGGAGCACCCAATCCCGGCGGAAGGGCACGCCGGCCTCCTCCAGCGCCTGCTGAAAGCCCTTCAGGCGGTCCACCGTAAAAATATAGCGCTTGTCAAATCCCAAAAACATGATGCGCCTGTGCCCATGGGCCAGCAGGTAACGGGTGCCGGCGCAGCCTGCCTTTACGTTATCGTTATCCACAAAATAGCAGCTTTGCGTATCCGTCGGGTGGCCGATTACCACCGTGGTCACGCCGGTTTCAGCGGGCGCAGCGGCCTCGGCCGCCAGCAGGATCAGCCCGCTTACATACCCGCTATCCACCGCCTCGCGGCTGGCCTCCAGGCTGCTTACGGCCTCGCTGCCGGTTACCAACAGCAGGTGGTAGCGCTTTTCGCTGGCGGCATGGCCAAGCCCCTGCAAAACCGAGGGATAGAAGGGGTTGCCCATGTTTTTGCTCATCCCGCCCGGAAACACGATGCCCACGATGCGCGTTTTGCGGTTTACCAGGCTGCGCGCCATCTGGTTGGGATGAAAATCCATCTGCCGGGCAACCTCGCGGATGCGCTGGCGCATTTCCTCGCTGATGCGGGGGTTGTCGTGCAGCGCGCGGCTGACCGTGGAGGGCGATACGCCGGCGGCTTTGGCGATATCCTTAATGGTTGCCTTCGTCATGTAAAACAGGCTCCTTATGGCAAACGGCGGCCGGAAGCCGCTCGTAAACGATTGCGTTTCTTATTATGATAGCATATGCCGCCAAACGGTGTCAATAAAATGAATGGGAACGTACAGGCCGCTTTGGCGATTTACAGGCCCGGGCGGCGTATGGTATGCTTTTTATTGTAGTAAAATGGAAAGAGCGGATTGCGCACGCCGACGCGTGCGCGCATGCACAGGAGGCGTTGCGCATGGATGCAATGACGGTTTTTACGCTGCTGGGCGGCCTGGGGCTGTTCCTGTTTGGCATCAGGGCCATGGGCGAGGGCTTGGAGCAGGCGGCCGGCAACCGCATGAAGCGCCTGTTGGAGGCGCTTACAAAAAACAAAGCGTTGGCCGTGCTGGTGGGCGCGCTGGTTACCGGCGTTATCCAATCCTCCAGCGCCACCACGGTGATGGTGGTTGGCTTTGTAAACGCCGGGCTCTTGTCGCTAAGCAAGGCTGTGGGCGTGATTATGGGCGCCAATATCGGCACCACGGTTACCTCTCTCATGCTGTCTATCAAAATCAATTTCGGCATGCTGTTTGCCGCGGTGGGCGCTATTTGCCAGCTGGCGGGCAGCCGCAGCAGCTTCAAGCTTTTTGGGCAAATCGCCATGGGCCTGGGGCTGCTGTTTTTAGGCATGGACACCATGAGCGCCGCCATGGAGCCCCTGCATACCTGGCAGGGCTTCCGGGATGCGATGGCGCTGGCGCGCAACCCGCTGGTGGGCGTGCTGGCCGGCGCGGTTATCACGGCGCTTTTGCAAAGCAGCTCGGCCAGCGTGGGCATTTTGCAGGCTTTGGCGGGCACGGGGGCCATCAGCCTGCAAGCGTCGCTGTTCATCCTGTTTGGGCAAAACATAGGCACCTGCGTAACCGCGCTGCTGGCCAGCGTGGGCGCCAACCGCACCGCCCGGCGCGCCGCGGTGGTGCACCTTTTGTTCAATGTAATTGGCGCGGCGCTGTTTGTGGCGCTGGCGCTGCTTGTGCCCCTGGACCGGTGGATTGCCACCCTGGCGGGTGAAAACCTGCGCCTGCAAATTGCCGTTGCGCACATCCTGTTTAACGTGACCACCACGCTGGCTTTGCTGCCGGTGAGCGGCCTTTTGGAACGGCTGGCCTGCCTGGTCGTTCCCGGGGAGGACAAGCCCCTGGAGCCCCTGCGCCTGAAGTACTTTGACGAGCGCCTGCTTTCCACCCCGCCGGTGGCCGTGGAGCAGCTGTTTTGCGAGGTGCGGCGCATGGCGGAAATTGTTATGGCAAACTACCGCTTCGCCATGCAGTACTACTTCGCGCCCAAGGCGCTTAGCCTGGACGAATTTGAAAACCGCGAGGAAGCGTTGGATTATTTAAACGCGGAAATCACCCGGGAGCTCATTGAGGTGCGCGGCCTGGGCCTGAGCCAGCGGGACGTGCACCTGACCGGCTCCCTGTTCCATGTGGTAAACGACCTGGAACGCATAGGCGACCACAGCATGAACATTGTGGAGATCGGCACGGCGCGCAAAAGGGAAAAGATTCGCTTCTCGCACAAGGCCGAGCATGAAATTGAGGAGCTCAGCGCCATTGTAACCAGCATGCTGGAAAAGAGCCTTCATATTGTGGACAAGCAGGTCCCCGACGTGGAAATCACCGGCGAGGTATTCGCGCTGGAAAGCCGCGTGGACGACATGAGCAAGGACCTGGCCGACCGGCACGTGGAACGTGTGAAGGCCAAAAAATGCACGCCCAAAAACGGCATGCTGTACCTGGATATGCTCAATAATCTGGAACGCATCGCGGATCACGCAAACAATCTGGCCGCTTCCGTAGAGGGCTAACCTTCGCGCGGCCCGGCCTGCGGCCCCTTTTCGGGCCGCCAGGCAAGGAAAGCGAAGGGCGGGCAAAGCCTCAGGCCCCCGCCGGGGCGTTGGGGCGGGCCCCCGGCTGCGCCCTGAGGGCGGCCAATTCCCCGTGCACGGCCGTCATTACGGAAATGGTCAGGCGCAGGGCGTCCCCGGCTTCCAGGCCGGGCTGGGCGAGCACCAGCTCGGGCGCTTTGCCCACGGAAAAACGCAGCCGCTTATCCGCGCGGGCTACCGCCTCAAACAGCAGGGCGGGGTCTGGCAGGAACTTTTCGTCGATGCGCATGTGCACGCCGTCCGCGCGCAGGAACAGGTGGCTCACGCCCAGCTTGCGGGTTACGCCGCGCAGCTGCGCAATGTACATAAGGTTGCTCACCGGCTGGGGCACATCGCCAAAGCGGTCTATCAGCTCCTCCTCGATTTCCAAACGGCCCGCCTCGTCCTGAATCATGGCGATGCGCTTGTAAATTTCCACGCGCAGCTTTTCCTGTGGCACATAGTCCTGGGGGAGGAAGGCGTCCAGCTTGAGCTCCACGCGGGTGTCCAGCTCGGGCGTTTGCTCCACGCCCTGCACCTCGCCCACGGCCTGCTCGATAAGCTTTACGTACATATCATAGCCCACGGTGCTCAGGTGGCCGCTCTGCTGCGGGCCAAGCACGTCGCCCGCGCCGCGAATTTCCAAATCGCGCATGGCGATGCGGTAGCCCGCGCCAAACTCCGTAAATTCACGTATGGCGGACAGGCGCTGGTCTGCGGTTTCGGAAAGGGCTTTGTTGGCGCGCACGGTAAAGTAGGCATAGGCCTGGCGGTTGCTGCGGCCTACGCGGCCGCGAATCTGATACAGCTGGGACAGGCCAAAGCGGTCCGCGTCAAAAACGACGAGGGTGTTGGCGTCCGGCACGTCCAGGCCGCTTTCCACAATGGTGGTGCACAGCAGCACGTCATAGGCGCCGGCATAAAAGTCCAGCATCACGTCCTCCAGGGCGCTTTCGCGCATCTGCCCGTGGGCGACGCCAATGCGCGCGTCCGGCACCAGGGCCTTGAGCCGCTCGTGCATCTGTTCAATGCTGCGCACGCGGTTGTACAGGAAGTAGACCTGGCCGCCGCGCGCCAGCTCCCGGCGGATGGCCTCGCGGATGACCGCGTCGTTGTATTCCATCACGTAGGTTTTCACCGGCAGGCGTTCCTCGGGCGGCGTTTCCAGAATGCTCATATCGCGGATGCCCACCATGCTCATATGTAGCGTGCGCGGGATGGGCGTGGCGGACAGGGTGAGCACATCCACGCGCGTTTTCATATGCTGGATGCTCTCCTTGTGGTTTACGCCAAAGCGCTGCTCCTCGTCAACGATCAAAAGGCCCAGGTCCTTAAATTGCACGTCCTTGTTAAGCAGGCGGTGGGTGCCCACCACCAAATCCAGCTCGCCCTCCTTGAGCTTGCGGGCGATTTCCTTTTGCTCCTTGGGGGTGCGGAAGCGGCTGAGCATATCAAACTTGACGGGGAAGCCCGCAAAGCGCTTTTTGATGGTGTTGTAATGCTGCTGCACCAAAATGGTGGTGGGGGCCAGGATGGCCACCTGCTTGCCCTCCACCACGGCCTTGAAGGCCGCGCGCAGGGCCACCTCGGTTTTGCCATAGCCCACGTCCCCGCACAAAAGGCGGTCCATGTTGCGCGGGCTTTCCATATCGGCCTCAATTTGCGCCACGCTCTTTTGCTGGTCCTCGGTGAGCTCGTAGGGGAACATGTCCTCAAATTCCTGCTGCCAGGGGTTTTCGTGGCTGAAGGCGTAGCCGGTGTTTTTGGCGCGTTTGGCGTACAGCTCCGCCAGGTCGAAGGCCAGCTTTTTAAGGCCCGCCTTCACCTTGCTTTTCTGCCTTTCCCATTCCTGCCCGCCCAGGCGGTTAAGCTTGGGCAGCGCGTGCTCCGCGCCTATGAACTTGGTCACCCGGTCAAACTGGTCGGCGGGAACGTACAGCTTGTCGTTCCCGGCATACTGAATGAGCAGGTAATCGCGCTTCGCGCCGTCGTTATCCAGCTGCACAACGCCCTTGTACAGGCCCACGCCGTGCAGGTCGTGCACCACGTAATCGCCGGCCTTCAGGTCCGTGAAGGAGGCGATGCGTTCGCCCGCGTTCTGCTTTTTGCGCGCGCGCTGGTACGCGGTGCCGTAGATATCGCTGTCGCTTAATACGCACAGGCGCGCGGCGGGGTGGATAAAGCCCTTGGTATAAGCCACAGGCAACAGGATAACCTCGCGGGCGACCAGGTTGCCGTCCAGCGTGCCGGCATAGGAGGCCGGCGCGCCCTGCTCCTCCAGGGCCTTGAGCAGGCGGCGGCCGCGCGCCTCGCCGCCGGTGAACAGAATAATGGCGTTGCCCTCGGCCTTCCACTTGGCGATATCCTTCACAAGCGGCTCCAGGCGGCTTTGATAGGGCATGGCGGGCTGGGAGCCGAAGGAGATGGTGTGCGTGGGAGAAAGGCGGCCAAAGGTGGCGATGCGGTCGGTCAGGGCAACGATGGGGCAAAGCTTCCAGCCGGACAGCAGATCGTCATAGGTGAAGCGCAGGCCCTGCTGGGCATCGAACGCATCGCCGCGCAGGCGCGCGTCCTCATAGGCCTCGGCAAAGGCGTTGCAGGCGGCGCGCACGCGGCTTTGGTACTGGTCGGGCCGGTCCATAAGCAAAATGGGGTTGTCCAGATAGTCCGTTACGGGCACGGTCTGCTCGCACAGCACGTTCATCCACATGGGCGCGGTGCGGATGGTTTGCCCCGCGCGCACACGGTCCACATCGTCCAGATGGCGCTTCCAGTTGCGCTCGCTTTCGCTTATGCGTTCCCCGGCGGCGGGGGCGGGCGCATCGCCCGCCTTAAGCAAATCCTCGGTGGTTTCCAGCGCGTCCAGCCCGCTTAAAAAGTCGTCCAGCGGGGGCAGGCCGTCTATCGCGGCCTCCTGCGCCGCCTGCGCGGGCTGCGCGGCAGCCATGGCCTGGCCCGCGCCTTTTTCAAGCGCGGCCTTGAGGCGGTTGGCGGCCGCCTCGGGATCCGCAATCAGGCACTCCGTAGCGGGGGCGAGGCGCACGCCCTTGATGCGCGCGATGCTGCGCTGGCTGATGCAGTCAAACCGGCGCAGGCTGTCGATCTCGTCGTCAAAAAATTCAATGCGCACGGCGTCCGGGGCGTTGGCGGGGTACACGTCCAGGATGGAGCCGCGCATGGCGCACTGGCCCCGGCCCTCTACCATGGGCACGCGCTCGTAGCCGTTATGGATAAGCCTAGCCAGGAGCTGGCCGGGCTCATGGCGCTCCCCCTCCGACAGGGTGATCGCCGCGCTTTGAAAGGCCTGGCGCGGTATGCAGCGATCCAGCAGCGCGTCCACGCTGGCGCACAGCACGCGTACCTTTCCGGCGGCGAGCCTATCCAGCACGCTCAGGCGCTGCCAGGCGCTCTCACGGCTCATGGCCGCGCGGCTGAACTGCAAGTCGCGCGCGGGCAGTACGGCGCAGCCAAGGCCCGTCAGGCGCTCGATATCCTGCGCCTGGCGCTGGGCGGCAAGCTCGCTTGCGGCCACCAGCAAAACGGGCCTGCCGGTTTTGTAGGCCAGCGCGGCGGCCAGGAAGGGGCGTTCGCCCTCGGCAATCTCATAAAGCGCCGTGCAGCCGGGCTGCGCAAGGCGTTGCAAAAGCGTTTGCCATTCCGGCAGGCTTTGGTAGGCGGTAAAAAGACCCTCGTTCATTGGGCGGCTCCTTCGCTGGGGGCGGGCTTTTTCTTCTTGGTATTATACTTGCACATGGCGCTTTCAATACCGTTTTGGATATATTCCACAATGGCGTCGGCAGCCAGGGCATAGGCGGCGTCGGCGGCCTGCTGCTCCTGGGGCTGCTGGTAGCGGCTGAGTACCCAATCCGCCAGTTCAAAGCCGGGCTTGCGCTCGCCCACGCCTACGCGCAGGCGGGGAAAGGTATCGTAGCCAAGCAGCCCCACAATGCTGCGCATGCCGTTGTGCGTGCCCGCGCTGCCGCTTTTGCGGATGCGTATGCTGCCCGGCGCAAGGTCGATATCGTCATACGCCACCATAAGGTGCTCGGGCGCGATTTTGTACCAGTTTACCAGGCGGGCCACGGCCTCACCGCTTAGGTTCATATAGGTTTGGGGCAGGGCCAGGACGACCTTCTTTCCGTCTATGAAGCACTCCCCCACCAGCGCGTTTTCCTTTTCGCGCGCAATGGAAACGCCCAGCTTGCGCGCAAGCGCGTCCAGCACGTCAAAGCCCACGTTGTGGCGGGTATGGGCGTATTTGGGGCCGGGGTTTCCCAAGCCTACGATCAAATACATGGCTTTGTTTCCTCCATCGTTTTTTGGCCGCTCGGGCGCGTTTTGCGCAAACGCGCAATGGCGAGGACGGAAAAGACCCGCCCCCGCAAAACGTGGGTATTGTACCATTTTCCTTTGAAAAGCGCAAGACGGCCTAGCGTTTTTGAAGCGCCTTCAGCGGCCGGTCAAAGGCCATGGCGGCCAAAATGACATAAAACGGCGCGTACAGGAACAGGTAGCGCGGCCAAACCTCAAACAAAAGCAGGTACGCCGTAACGCCCATGAGCGTAAGGCTCAAAAGCGGCACGGCCGGATGGCTGCGCCGGGCGATCGCCGTATAGGCGCATAGCGTGAGCAGGCCCAGCCACAGGGCCTGCGCCAGCGTGTGGCACAATGGGTTGTAACCCCCCCTGTGATGGTAAAAGGCGCGCAGGAAGCCGCTTAGCGCGTCCGTGCGCTTGGGAATCTCCAAATCCAAAAAGCTGGAATTGGCTGCGAAGGAGCCGTCTGCATAGGCTTTGTATGCCTTTACGGCAAAGAAATGCAGGTTTTGCGCAAGGCTTCGTTCGCTCAGGCGTTCCCAGGCTTTTTGCAGGTTGGCGGCGTGCCGGCTTTCCAACGTGGGAAAAGAGGTGGAAAAGGCCACGTCCTCGGGCGAATGGCCGCCATAGGTAGCGCCGTTCATACCCAGCATCAGGTAGTGCGTTTCGCTAAGCTGCTCCTGCGGCGTAGGGCTGCCCGCCAAATAGGCGGTGGACAGGCTTTGCCAGGCGCGCCCGGGCACGGCCCCCAAGAGCAGCGCAACGGCAACGATCGCCGCGCCCTTCACCCTGGCCCTGCAAAAGTCGCGGCGGGCCAGGAAGCGGCATAGGCCCAGCAGCACCAGCGCAATCAGGAAAATAAGCGCCGTAGGCTTCACGCTGGCCCCAAAGAAGCACGCAAGCGAAACCAAAAACCATTTGAGCGCCGGGCGGCGGCAGCACAGATACGCATACAGCGCCAGCACCGGGAACAGGATGGAAAACGTATCCGTATAGGGATAGAGCAGATAGGGGGACAGGGCGATCCAGCCTGTGGCAACCGCAAGCGCAAAGCCCCGGGCAAGGCGGCTGGGCGTTAAGCGCCTTACGCAAAGCAGGCATAGGTAGGCGGTAAGGTTCAAAAGCACCGCGTCCAAATAAGGCAGCACCACAAACGGCACCGAAAGCCCCAGCTTTACGGCGAACCAAAGGGGAACGGCCTGCAAAACCGTGAGCGGCGCGTTATTGGGGCATAATGAAAAATAGGCCGGGTCGGAAAGCGCCTGGCCGCGCGCCAGCTCCTCAGCCATACCGTACACGTTGGCGATATCCCAGCCCATTTTATACCAGCAGCAGCGCACAATCACCAGCTGAACCGCCAGAAGCGCCGCAAAGAACGCCCGAAGCATCCACCTTCCACGCCGGGACGCTTCTTTTGGCGTTACGCCGCCCTCCATGCGGGCGCGCAGGAGCATAAGCAGCGCGATCGCCAGCAGGGCAAGCGGCCACAGCGCGGCGTTGGAAAGCAAGCTGCGGTTTTGGTAATACGTTTGCAGGGCGGGCTGGCCTGCCACCAGCAGCGCGAGCAAAAGGGCAAACACGCCGCCCATCGCCGCGCTAAGCCAGCGCGGTATGGCGCTGAAAAAACGGTTTGGGGTTCTTTCCATGCGCGGGCACGCTCCTTTGGTACGTATGGGTTTCAGCCATACAGAAAAAGCGGCTTGAGCCGCCTGGAAAATGGATGCTGCCGGTGCGGTCGTAAGCCGAGTTCTGTCGTTGGACGATCATCTATCTTGGCCGCGCGTTGCCGCGCGGTCGTAGCGATCTCTTTAGGAGCACGACGGGCCGCCGTATCGCTCCTGGTCGGATCTTGCATCGGGTGGGGTTTACAGCGCGAACCTGTCGCCAGGCCGCGGGTGAGCTCTTACCTCGCCTTTCCATCCTTACCCCGCAAGGGGGCGGTTTCTTTCTGTTGCACTTTCCTTGAAGTCGCCTTCACCGGCCGTTAGCCGGCACCCTGCCCTGTGATGCTCGGACTTTCCTCATGGCCTTCGCCACGCGATCGCCTGGCCGCCCGGCAGCGGTATTAGGGTAGCACGTTTGCAAAGGCATGTCAAGGGTTGCGGGGCCCGCCTTGGCGCGCGTAGCTGGCCGTATGAAAAAAACCGGCGCGGGCGGCCGCCTTTGCCGGTTTCAGGGGCAATCAGCGCTCCTTCCAGCGCTGCTCCAAATGATTCCACACGGGGTCGATATCCAGCGTGGCAAAGTAGTCGCGCGGCGTTTCCGCACGGCGAATCAGCTCAAAAAAGCCGTCCTCGCGGTAAAGAACCTCCTTGCAGCGCAGCTTGCCGTTATAGTTATAGCCCATGCTCAGGCCATGCGCGCCCGTATCGTGAATCACCAGCAAGTCGCCGGTTTCCGCTTTGGGCAGCATGCGGTCGATGGCGAATTTATCGTTGTTTTCGCAAAGGCTGCCGGTTACGTCCACCATTTCATCATGCGGCAGGTGCTCCTTGCCGGGCAGGGTGATGTGGTGATATGCGCCGTACATGGCGGGCCGCATAAGGTCGCACGCGCTGGCGTCCAGGCCCAGATAGTGCTTGTAGATGTGCTTTTCGTTAAGGATATGGGTAACCAGCCAGCCGTTGGGGCCGGTCATATAGCGGCCAAGCTCGGTTTTGATTGCCACGCCGGTTAGGCCGTTTTGGGTGAAGATTTCGTGGTACGCCTCGCTTACGCCCGCGCCGATGGCGAAGATATCCGCCGCGGGCTCGCCGGGCCGGTACGGAATGCCTATGCCGCCGGATAGATTGATAAAGCTAAGCGCAAGGCCGCTTTCCCGCGTAAGCTCCAAGCCGGTTTGAAACAGCAGCCTGGCAAGCGCCGGGTAGTAAGCGGGATCGGTGGTGTTGCTGCTTAAAAAGGAATGCAGGCCAAAGCGCCTGGCGCCGCGTTGCTTGAGCATGCTTAGCGCTTGGCTGAGCTGCGCGCGGGTCATGCCGTACTTGGCCTCTCCAGGATCGCCCATGATGGTGTTGCCGATGCGGAAGGTGCCGCCGGGGTTGAAGCGAAGGCATACCTCCTCTGGAATGCCGCCGTTGTGCTCCAGCACCTCCACGTGCGTAAGGTCGTCCAGGTTGATGTGCGCGTTTAATGCGCGGGCATAGGCAAATTCCTCGGGCGGCACGTCGTTGGCGCTGAACATGATATCCCCGCCATGAAAGCCGCAGGCCTCGGCCAGCATGAGCTCGGTCATGCTGGCGCAGTCCACGCCGCAGCCTTCGTCCTTCAAAATGCGCAGGATGGCGGGCGTGGGCAGGGCCTTTACCGCAAAGTATTCGCGGAATTCCGGCACGCCGGAAAACGCCGTCTTCAGGGCGCGGGCGGTTTGGCGGATACCCGCCTCGGTATACAGGTGGAACGGCGTTTGAAACTGCGCCGCCGCATCGAAGAAAACCTGATCGTCCAGGGAAAAGTTGGGCATATCCATCCTCCTTGCCGCACCGCTTAAGCAAAGTGCGAACGTGGCTATTCTAACACAGCGGAGGCGTTCAGGGCAACGGATAAATGCTGGTTCTTATAGATATTTTGATTTTGGCGTTCCCACCCCTTCCATTCCCGCGCACATTCTTAACCGCCCCGCCGCCGGGGCATCCCGTTCGGAACAGACGGCCCTTGCACATAAAAACCACACAATTTTGTGATATGTTGCATGCATATCATGGGGAAAGGGGTTCGTACGGCATGAATGAGAAACGCATTCAGCTCCAAATCGGCGGGATGACCTGCGTCAACTGCCAAAGCAAAATCGAAAAGGGGCTGCTTAGCGCCAAGGGAATCATCAGCGCAAGGGTAAGCTACGCCGCAGGCACGGCGCAAATCGCCTATGACGGGGACAGCCTTTCCCCGGACGGGATTGTAAAAATCATCAATGCGCTGGGCTATACTGCGCTTACAAGCAATGCGCGGCAGAGGCACGCGGTGCTCCAAACCGCCTGTACGCTGGCGGTTATCGTTTCGCTGTACGTGCTTTTGCAGGCAACGGGCGTGCTGAACATGCTGGCGCCAAGCCGGCTGGCCGATACCGGCATAGGCTATGGGATGCTTTTTGTGATTGGCCTGATTACCTCCGTGCACTGTGTCGCCATGTGCGGCGGCATCAACCTGAGCCAGTCGCTGCCGGGGAATGAAGCGTCCGGCGGCCGGAGGATGGCGGCCTTCCTGCCCGCCCTGGCTTATAACCTGGGGCGCGTGGTTTCCTATACGGCGGTAGGCTTTGCGCTGGGCCTGGCCGGCTCGCTGCTTGGCGGCGCGCAGGTTGGCCTTCCCATGGCTTTGCAGGGCGCTTTAAAGATGCTCGCGGGCGTGTTTATGGTCATCATGGGCGCAAATATGCTTGGGCTGTTCCCGGCGCTTCGCCGCTTCACCCTTCGGCCTCCGGCGTTCCTTGCCCGCAAGCTTGGCAGCAAAAGGAGCGCGCTCAGCCAGCCGTTCCTCGTGGGCCTCCTGAACGGCTTTATGCCCTGCGGGCCGCTGCAATCCATGTGGCTTGTCGCCCTGGCAAGCGGCGGCGCGCTTGCGGGCGCCGCGTCCATGCTTTTGTTCAGCCTAGGCACTGTGCCCCTGATGCTGGGGCTGGGCTCCGTTGTGGCCGCGCTGGGAAAGCGGTTTACGCATCAGGTAATGCAGGTTGGCGCGGTGCTGGTGGTGGTGCTGGGCCTTGCCATGCTCTCCCAGGGAGGCGCGCTGACCGGCTGGCTGCCTGCGGACCTGCTGCTGTGTTTGCTCATTGCGCTGTGCGCGGCCGGGCTATTGTTGAGCCTTCCCGCTCAAACGCGGGCTTGGAAGGGAATCCTGCGGGGCGCGTCGCTGACCGTGGTCATTGGCTCCTACTTTGTGTGGCGCTGTGCGGCCGCGCCTTTGGCGGATGGCACGGCGGATTCGCAGACTACCCTTGCGGACGGCATGCAGGTGATCAACAGCACGCTGTCCCCCGGGCGGTACCCCAGCATCACGGTGCAGGCCGGCGTCCCCGTGAAATGGATTATTGACGCGCCGGAGGGCAGCGTCAACGGCTGCAATTACAGGATGCTCATTCAGGACTATGGCGTTGAACACACCTTCCACACGGGGGAAAACATTATTGAATTTACGCCGCAGCAGGCCGGTACGGTTCGTTACAGCTGCTGGATGGGCATGATCCGGGGCAACATCTTTGTGGATGACGGCCAAAGCGACGCGGACGCCATCTCCCTGGACGATATCACCGCGCCGGTAAAGGCGCAGTATTCGCTTCCGGCACAGGCCCTTGCGGTTGCCTCCAGGAAGGAGGGTCAGAATGGAAACAGCTATCAGGAGGTCGAAATCCGGCTGACGGATTCCGGCTTCGATCCGGCAATCGTGGTTGTGCAAAAAAACCTGATCACGCTGTGGAATGTTGACAATCAAAGCAGCTCCGGCAAGGAGGAGGGCGCTTTGCTGGCTCCCTATTACGCTGCCAAGCTGCCCCTGGGGCAGGGCCTGAACGGCTATTCGCTCTATCCCTCCGAAAGCTTTGACGTATCAACGGACGACCACCGCTTCTTCGCCTATGTGAAGGTGGTGGACGATATCGGCCAGGTTGACGGGGACGCGATCCGGGAGGAGGCCGCGAGCCTTGAGCTGACGGTTTACCCGGAGGCCATGTATGAAAGCGCGGGCGGCAGTTCCTGCTGCGGGAATTGAGGGGCGCTTGGAGCGGCTTACCAAAAGGGCGCCCTCGCCCAAGGAAGGAACAAACCCAGGCGGCCCGGATTGAAAAATCTGCGTTCCGACAGTATACTTTATAGGCGGGTATTGCCGTCCGCAAGGCTTGTAAAGGGCGGGTGCGAAGAATGATGCAGACGGTTTTGATTGTGGATGACGAGCTCATGATTCGGGAGGCCGTATCCTCCTACCTGAAAAAGCAGGGCTGCCGGGCCCTGTGCGCCGAAACGGGCACGCAGGCCTTGGCCATCCTCGGGCGCGAGCCCGTCACGTTCGTCATTCTCGACCTCATGCTTCCGGATATGGCCGGGGAGGCAGTTTGCGCCGAAATACGAAAAAGATCAACGGTGCCCATCATCATGCTTACGGCAAAGGCGCAGGAAGGGGATATCCTCACGGGGCTTGACCTTGGCGCGGACGATTACGTGACCAAGCCGTTCAGCCTGCGGCAGCTGTATGCCAGGATGAACGCCGTGCTGCGCAGGGTATCGGACGCAGAGAGGCCGGAAAGGCGCGCATGGAACGGCGGCGATTTAACGATCGATTTTGGGCGCGGCGCGGTATATAAAAAAGGCAGGCAGCTGGCGCTAACGCCCATCGAGCAAAAAATCCTTGAGGCGCTCGCCAGGCGTCCCGGAAAAACCTACACGCGGGAGGAATTGATCGCCCTGGCGTTCGACCCCGATTTTGACGGCTACGACCGGGTGATCGATACGCATATCAAAAACCTGCGCAAAAAAGTGGAGGACGACCCAAAGAAGCCCGTCTATGTGCGAACGGTTCACGGCCTTGGCTACAGGTTTGGAGGGGATGGGGCATGAAACATGTCAGCCTGCGCGCCATGATCGCCGTGCGGCTCGCGCTTATCGTGCTTACGGTTATTTTCCTGATCAGCGCCGCTTCCAACGTTTTAATCAACCGCGAATTTGAAAAATACATTGAGCAGCGGCAGGCCAGGGAGGCCGGCGAGATGGCGGTGAACCTGGCCCACCAGTACGATAATGCGTTCGGGCAGTGGAACCTTGACTACGTACACGGCATGGGCATGTACGCGCTCAACGAAGGGTATGTCCTCCGGCTGTACGATGCGGATGAAGCCGTGCTGTGGGACGCGGAAAACCACGACATGACGCTTTGCGCCCAGATGATGGACGCCATCTCGATGCGGATGCAGGAAAGGCGGCCGGAGCTCCAGGGGAATTTTGTTACCCACAGGTTTGACCTGAAGCACGACGGCCGCGTTGTGGGCTATCTGGATGTGAGCTATTACAGCCCCTACTCCCTAAGCGAAAGCGACTTCCAATTTGTTGAGGCGCTAAACCGCATCCTTGTTGGCGTGGGAACCGTTTCTTTGCTGGGCGCAATCGTTATGGGGTGGATTTTGGCCAGCAACATCTCCCGCCCCATCCAAAAAACGGTGGAGATCGCCGGGCGGATTTCCCAGGGGAATTACAGCGCCCGGTTCCAGGAAAGCGTAAGAACGCGGGAGCTATTTGGCCTGGCACGTGCGGTTAATTCCATGGCGGAATCCCTGGAGCGGCAGGAAGGGCTGCGCAGGCGGCTCGCCTCCGACGTGGCGCACGAGCTGCGCACGCCGCTTGCCAACGTATCCTCCTATTTGGAGGCCATCATCGAGGGCGTATGGGAGCCCACGGCCCAGCGGCTGCAAAGCTGCTATGACGAGCTGGGAAGGCTTTCCCTTCTGGTGTCGGATATGGAGCGGCTTCAGCAGGTGGAAAGCGGGAACCTGGAATTGCACCGGGAGGATTTGCTGGAGCTGGCCCAAGCGGCGGCGGCCCAATTTGGGAAGCAGCTGGAGGAAAAGCGGCTCCACTGCACGGTGGAAGGCGCGCATGCAACGGCGCTTGTGGACCGCGGCAGGCTGCGGCAGGTGCTTACCAATTTGATAGCCAACGCAGTTAAGTATACGCCCGAGCATGGCAATGTGCGCATTGCCGTGGAGGAGCGCGCGGATACGGCCCTCATCCGCGTGGAGGACGACGGCATAGGGATTTCCCCGGAAGACCAAAAATGGATTTTTGAACGCTTTTACCGGGCGGATCAATCCAGAAACAGAAAAAGCGGCGGGGCAGGCATCGGCCTGGCCATCGTCAAGGCGATTGTTGAAGCCCACGGCGGCGGCGTAACGGTGGAAAGCCAGCTGGGCCGCGGCGCAAGGTTTACCGTGGGCCTTCCAAAAAACGGGCGCAAAAAAGCCTAGGCATCCGGCAGCGGCTGCTTTTCACGCGCCCACAAATACCCAAGCAATATGGGGGCTGAAAGCATCAGGTCGTATTGATAGCGTATGATGGCGCAGGGGCCGATGAGCAGCGTAAGCAGGTAGCCCATAAGCACGCACGCGGGCAGCAAAACCTCCCGCCTGCGCCGCCAGGCGGCCCAGGCCAGCGCAAAACCCATTAGCCAGGTATACAGGGCGGGGTGCAAAAGCATCCACAAAACAGGGAAGCGCTGGTAGCCGTTCAGGGTAAGCCAATCGTGCAGCAGCGCCTCCAGCCCGGGCAGGGCGTGCCAGCGCTCAATGCCGGTAACCGGGTCGTGCCTAAGCACAAGGCAGCCCACGGAGGAGCCGGGCCCCGCGTCATAGGTGGTCGCGAAGGAGGTATCCTGCAAGTCCCAAAAGCCGCGGGTGTTGTACAAAAAGGCGTCGATGTATTCGATGGGATAATGCACGGCCTCGCGCGCCCACAGCTTAAAGAAGCGCGTAAGCCGCTCCGGGGTGGTCACCTTGGCGCTGCGCTTGGTAAAATCCGCGCGGTCCGGCGCGTAGTTTTCCGCGTCGGGTAAAACCTCGCGGATTTCGTAGCCCACGGGCGCGTCCAGGCCGTATTTGGCATAGACGCGCGCAAGCTGCTGGCATGGAATGCTCAGCATTTCGCGCACGGAAACGCCTCTGGCCTGCGTGAGCCTCTCCAGGGCGGCCGCCCCGCCCGCGGCGGCCATCATCCCCGCCAGCATAACGCACAGCACGCGCCGCCCCACCTTGCGCCGGAAGAAAAGGAACGACACAAGCAGCGTAAGCGCCAGGGCGTATACGGCGTTGTTGCGCAGCAGGCCCGCAAGGGCGATAACCGCCGCGTCCCAGGCCAAAACGCCCCTGCGCGCGCGGCGCTCGGGCTCGCTAAGCAGGCGGCATAGCTCCACAACGCTTACCAGCATGGCGGCGGCAAAAAGCACATCCTTGGTGCCGCTCACAGCCAGCACGGCGTGCTGCGGCGACAGCGCAAAATACGCAAGCAGGGCATACCAAAAGCCCTTGTGGCAGCGCAGGGTGTTCAGCCAGCTAAGCGCATAGGCGATGGAGGCCGCCAGCAGCACGGCCTGCGCCACGGTATGCGCGCCATAGCCGGCGCTTTCATTGCCCAACAGCGCCCCCAGCTTCCAAAATAGCCCGATAAACAGCGTGTGCAGCAGCGGATGGTGGGAGGAATACGCGCCCCTGCGCAGCTGATCCATTTGAAAATCCATGTCATAGCCGGTAATGCCGGGAAAATAGGCGATGATTACGGGCAGCCAGCACAAAAGCATCACGCCAAACGCCAGCCAGAAGGCCTTTCTTGCGCCAAGCGCCATGCGGGCGGAAAGGCGCGTGAAGCCCCTGTACAGCCAAAGGAAGCCCTCCGCCGCGGCGGGCCCGGCGCACAGGGCGATCAGCAAGCCGGCGGCCAGGCCGTCCCATCCGGTATCCCCGTTAACGCTCAGCCGCGCGCCCAGGGCGACCGCCCCCATAAACAACCCGCCAAGCACGCCAAAGCAGGTTTTCATCCGCCGGTCCGTTTCCATAAGGAAGCGATACCCCCCGGCCCATACGGCGGGCAGCACGGCAAGCCATATGGCCTGCCGCCCAATCTCCCTGTCAAAGCCCGTGAGCCATGCGGCCGCCGCCAGGCCCAGGCAGGCGCAAAGGGCGCTTTGCCACATGGCGGCGCGGCGCGTAGGGTTTTTGGTCATTTTTCCACGCTCCTTCCGCGCTTGCGGCGCTCCATCAGCACAACGGCCACCATCATGATGATGGTAACCACGTAGGGAGCCATGGCGGTGAGGTCGCTAGGCACGTATTTTTGCATGCGCAGGCCAAGCGCCTCAATAAAGCCGAACAGCAGCGCCGCCAGGAACACGCGGGGCGGGTTGCCGCGCCCAAAGATGACGCAGGCGAAGGCCACATAGCCGCGCGAGGCGCTCATGTTTTCGGAGAACATGCGCAAATAGCCCAGCGACAGGTGCGCGCCGGCCAAGCTGCTCAATATGCCGCACAGCACGCTGGCCAGGCACTTCATGCGCGCGGGGCTGCGGCCGCAGGCGGTGAGCGCGTCGGGGTATTCGCCCGCGGCGCGCAGGTGGAAGCCCATGGGCGTTTTGTAAATGAACGCCCAGCATACGGGCACCAGCAGCCAGCTCACATACACCAGCAGGGTGTTGCCGCTAAGCAGCGGGCCCAGGATGGGCACGTCCTTCACAAGGGGAATGTCAACCGTGGGCAGGGCAACGATGGCGGGATCGGCAAAGGAGCCCTTCACCTCAAAAATGGTGCGCAGCAGGAACACCGTAAGCCCGCCTGCGAATATGTTCAGCGCCACGCCGATAATGAACTCGTCGCTGCCAAACTTGATCACAAACACATAGTAGAAAAGCCCCAGCACAACGCCCACAGCCACCGCGCAGGCCAGGCCCGCCGCCCAGCTGCCCGCGAAGTAGCTGCCCAGCACCGCAAAGAACGCTCCCATCAGCATCATGCCCTCGATACCGATATTGGTAATGTTCACGTGCTGGGTCATCAGGCAGCCAAGGGCCGCCAGCACCACGGGCGTTGCCGTGCGCAGCGTGTTTTGCAAAAGGAGGATGTTAAAGATATCGCCCATTACGCGCCCTCCCCTCGCACGGCCGCGGCGCGGGCACGCCTGAGCGCCGCCCGGTCGCTAAGCGTTTTGCGTATGCCGCCCTCCGCCGCCATGAAAAAGATGATGATGGACTGCACAATCAGGATCAGCTCGCTGCTCACCCCGGCGCTTAGCTCCATGGATTTGCTGCCGATGCTTAAAATGGCAAAAAAGAAGCTCATTAGGATTACGCCAAAGGGATTGTAGCGCATGATCATGGCAACCAGCATGCCGTCAAAATAGAATTCGTTGCTCACGGTCGTCAGGAAACGCTTGTGCAGGCCGAATACCTCCAGCATACCCACCATGCCGCACAGCGCGCCGCTCATCACCATGGCCCACAGCATCAGCTTGCCGGTGCGTATGCCGCCGTAGCGGGCAAAGCGGTCGTTCTCGCCGGTCAGCTTCATTTCAAAACCAATGGAGGAACGGCTCATCACATACCATACGATAAGCGCGGCCACGGCGGCGTAAAACACGCCGGTGGTCAGGTTGCTCAGCTTAATCAGCGGGGTAAAGGCAGCCTCCTTGACAATGCTGTCGGTGCCGGTGGCAATGCCGCGTTCCGCCGTTTTCAGCGGCCCGTTGGCCAGGAAGCTGCAAAAATAGATAGCCACCGAGTTGAGCATGATGGTGGTAATCACCTCGTCCACCTTCCAGCGCACCTTGAGCACGCCGGGCAAAAGCGCGTACAGCCCGCCCGCGGCCATGGCCGCCAGCAGGGATAGCGCCGTAACCAGCCAGGCGGGTATGCCGCTTAGCCGCGCGCCTACCACGGCGGCGGCCATCGCGCCCAGGTATAGCTGGCCTTCGCCGCCCACGTTGAACACGCCCGCCTTGGCGGCCAGGCTCATGGCCAGGCCGGTCAGGCACAGGGTGACGGTTTTGGCCAGCGTGTTGCCCACGGCGCGCGGCTTGCCCAGCGCGCCGCTCACCAGCGCGCCGTATCCCTTAATGGGGTCGTGCCCGCAAAGCAGCATAATACCGGCGCCCACCATAAGCGCCAGCAGCACCGCTATTGCCAGCGAAATCAAATAATCCCGCGTCAACTTCTGCGAGGGCTTCAAACGAAGCAGCGCGCGCAGCGATTGCAGGAAGTCCCTCATTGCGCGTTCGCCTCCTTTTCATCCTGCCGCCCGCCGGTCATGTAATAGCTGATTTCCTCTTTGGTAATGCCGCCGGTATCAAACCGGCCGGTCACGCGGCCCTCGTACAGGGTGATCAGCCGGTCGCTCAGGCGGAACAGCTCGTCCAAATCCGCGCTGATGAGCAAAATGGCGCAGCCCTCGTTGCGCTTTTGAATGATGCGCTCATGGATAAACTCCGTCGCGCCAATGTCCACGCCGCGCGTGGGCTGGCTCACCACCAGCATGGGCGTGCCGAAGGTGAATTCGCGCGCGATGAGCACCTTTTGCATGTTGCCTCCGGAAAGGTCGCCTGCGGGCTCGTCCACGCCGGAGAGGCGGATATCGAACGCCTGCGCCAGCTCCTGGGCGTGCCTTTTAACCTCGCCCCTGCGCAAATGCAGGCCAAAACGGCTGAACGCGGGCGTGCGCTGGCGGCCCAAAAGCAGGTTTTCCGCCACGCTAGCCTTGGCGTCCATGCCCATGGACATGCGATCCTCGGGAATATAGCTAAGCCCCTGCGCGCGGATGGCGCGCGGCTCCCAGCCGGTTACCTCCCGGCCGCACAGGGTTATGCTGCCGCCGGTTACCGGCCGCATGCCCGCGATGCATTCGGCCAGCTCGGTTTGGCCGTTGCCCTCCACGCCGCACACGCCCACAATTTCACCCGCGCGCACGCTCAGGTCTACGCCGCGCAGCGCGGGCAGGCTGCGGTCGCTCAGCGCCGTAAGGCCGCGCAGCCTGAGCCGTTCCTCCCCGGCGGGCTGCGCGGCGCGCAAATCGTCAAACAGCACGTCGCGCCCCACCATGAGGGAGGCGATCTCGCGCTCGCTGGTTTCGGCGGTCACAAGCACCTTTTCCAGCCTCCCGCGGCGCATCACGCCCACGCGGTCGGAAATGCGCATCACCTCCGGCAGCTTGTGGGTAATCAAAATAACGGTCATCCCCTTTTCCTTCACAATCCGGCGGATAACCTCAAACAGCTCCTCGGATTCCTGCGGGGTGAGAACGGCGGTAGGCTCGTCCAGGATGAGCACGTCCGCGCCGGCGCGCAGCGCCTTAAGGATCTCCACACGCTGTTGCAGCCCCACGCTTAGCTCCCGCACCACGGCCTCGGGCTCCACCTTAAGGCCGTATTCCTCCGAAAGGGCGCGCGTTTTGGCGATCGCCGCGGCCTCATCGTAAAACAGGCCCCGTTTGGGCTCGTGGCCCAGCAGGATGTTCTGCGCAACCGTAAAGCCCGGCACCAGCTTAAAGTGCTGGTGCACCATGCTCACGCCCATGCGCATAGCGTTTTCCGGCCCGTGCTGCGGGCCTGTTTTTTGCCCCCGGATGAAAATATCGCCCAGCGTGGGCCGCGCAAGGCCGTAGAGCAAATTCATCAGCGTGGATTTGCCCGCGCCGTTCTCGCCCACCAGCGCGAACACCTCGCCCGCGCGGATGGAAAGGCTTACGTCGTCGTTGGCGAGCGTGCCGGGATATTGCTTGCTCACGTGCGAAAAGCGCACGATTTCGCTGTTTGGCATGTCCGTCACCTCTTTCATGGGGCATTCTTCGGTATGCCGCGTACAAAACCAGGGCGCGGTTGAATGCCATGGGTTTTTCCGCCATTTGTCAAAGGCCCCTTGCGGCGCGTCGCCTGCAAGGGGCCATGGTAGGGTTCCAACGCGCTCAGCGGGTGCTTTCCACGCTGATCTCGCCGTCCACAATCTTCTGGGCCAGGGCTTCCACCTCGGCCTTGAGCTCGCCGGATACCTGCTGGGTCATGGTTTCATCGCCGTAGCCAAGGCCCACCAGGCCGCTGGACATATCGGCATTCCAGATGGAACCGCCCTCAAATACGCCGTCGTCAATGTAACGGCTGATCACGTCATACACGCTGTCGCCCACGCGCTTGAGCATGGAGCACAGGATAACGTCGGGGTTGATGTACTTTTGGTCGCTGTCCACGCCGATGGCATACTTGCCCTGCTCCTGCGCGGCCTCAAACACGCCCAGGCCGGTTTTGCCGGCTACGGCATACACCACGTCCGCATTCTGGCTGTACAGCGAGAGCGCGGCTTCCTTGCCCTTGTCGGGCGCTTCGTAATCATCCGTATAGATGGGGTCGAGCACCTTCCCGTCAGGGTTGGCGTACAGCGCGCCCTGCTGGTAGCCCACCACAAAGTTATTGATCGTATCGCTGTTTTCGCCGCCAATTACGCCCACGGTGGCGTTTTCGGACATCTTCATGGCGATATAGCCGGCCAGGAAGCTGCCCTCGTTTTCGGCATAGGTAATGGAGAGCAGGTTGTCGCCCACGCCATCCAGCCCGTTATCCACAAAAATAAACTTGGTTTCGGGCATTTCGGGCGCAACGGCCTGCAGGCCGTCCCAGAACTGCCAGCCCACGGCCACCACGATATCGTTGCTTTCGGCGGCCTCTACCAGCGCCACCTGGTACATGCTGGCGTCGCTCTTGCACTCCACCACGCTGCCCACAACGCCGTAATCCGCCTCGAGGCGCTCCAGGCCCTCGTTGGCGCTGTCATAAAAGCCAAGGTCGCCCAGGGTTTCGGCAATGCACAGGGCCACCTTCACCTGGCCGTCAGCCTGCTGGCCTTCGCCCATGGCGGCGATGCCCAGGGTGGCGATCATCGCGACGCAAAGCAGGAAAGACATCCATTTTTTCATCCTTTTATACCATCCTTTCAAGGTCCGCAAGGATTGCTTCGGCTCATTATACTATACCGGATGAGGTTTCGCAAGAGCCTTCGGCCCATCCGGCGGGGCCGGAACACACTGTGTAATATGGCTGAGCGGCGGGCGGGATAACCGGCCTTTGGGCAGCCGGGCTACATAAAAGGCCGGGCGCGCAAAGCGCGTCCAGCCGGGAAGATGGAATTACCGATAAAGCATCTCGCTGCGTTTGGGGCCGGTGGAGATCATGCGGATGGGCACCTCCAGCTGCTTTTCAATAAACTCGATATAGCGGCGGCAGTTTTCGGGCAGCCGGTCCCACTCGGTTACGCCGCGCACGTCGCTTTTCCAACCGGGCAGCATGGTATAAACGGGTTTGCAGCGCTCCAGCGTGGGCGTGGAGGGAAAGTCCGTGATGGTTTGGCCATCCACCTCGTAGGCCGTGCATACGGGAATCTCGTCCAGGTAGCCCAGCACGTCCAGGTTGGTGAGCACGGCCTCGGTAGCGCCCTGCACCATGCAGCCGTAGCGGGTGGCCACCGCGTCAAACCAGCCCACGCGGCGGGGACGGCCCGTGGTGGCGCCGTATTCGCCCGCGTCGCCGCCGCGGTTGCGCAATTCCGTGGCCTCGTCGCCAAAGATCTCGGTAGTGAAGGGGCCCGCGCCCACGCAGCTTGAATAGGCCTTGGTTACGCAGAAGATATCCTTCATTGCGGAGGCGGGCACGCCCGCGCCCACCGTGCCATAGCCCGCCAGCGGCGAGGAGGACGTGGTATAGGGGTAAATGCCATGGTCGGGGTCGCGCAGGCTGCCCAGCTGGCCCTCCAAAAGCACGGTTTTGCCCTCTTTGAGGGCCTTGTGCAGGTACAGCGTGGTATCAATCACCATGGGGCGGATGCGCTCGCCCAGGGCCTTTACATGCGCAATGAGCGCCTCCAGGTCAATCGGCGGCTTATGGTACAGGTTTTCCAGGGTGACGTTCTTTTGCTTAACCGCGCTACCAAGGCGCTGGCGCAGGATTTCATCGTCATAGATCTGGCATACCTGGATGCCGATCTTCAGGTACTTGTCGCCATAAAAGGGGGCGATGCCGCTTTTGGTGGAGCCAAAGCTGGCCTTGCCCAGGCGCTCTTCCTCAAAGCGGTCAAAATCCACGTGATAGGGCAGCATGACCTGCGCGCGGTCGGAAATGTAGAGCGTGGGCTTGGGCACGCCACGCGCCACCACGCCGTCATATTCCGCAAGCAGCTTTTCGATATCCAGGGCCACGCCCGGGCCGATGATGTTGGCGATATTTTGGTGGAAAACGCCCGAGGGCAGCAGGTGCAGGGCAAATTTCCCGTAATTGTTGATGATGGTGTGCCCCGCGTTCGCGCCGCCCTGGAAACGCACGACGACGTCGCTGTTTTCGGCAAGCACATCGGTAATCTTGCCTTTCCCCTCGTCGCCCCAGTTTGCGCCTACGATGGTACGGACCATAGCATAGGATCCCCTTTCAATGGTTTTTCGCGCCGTCCCTGCGGCGCGGATGCAGGCATAACGCCCCACATTTCTTTATACTATACCGTGTATGGAATGTCAAGCAGACGGGAGGAAAAGCACATGCCAAAACGGAAAAAAACTTTTGCCTTTACGCTTGCGGCAGGCGCGCTTGCCATAGCCCTGGCCGCCCCCTACCAGGACGGCGTCTACCGCGACGTTGCGCCCGGCTATAACGACGAGGTGATCGTAACCGTTACCGTGCGGGACGGGGCCATTGCGGCCCTAACCGCCGAAAACCGTTCCGGCGAGGAGAGCGAATACTTTGGCAAGGCTGAGGCGGGCATGGCCGCCGCCATCCTGGAAAAGCAGGGCGTTAAGGGCGTGGACGCCGTGGCGGGGGCCACCGGCACCAGCCAGAGCATCCTGACCGCCATGGAAGGCATTTTGGAGCAAGCGGTCTATACGGGAAGCGGCGGTCAGGCGCAGCCCGGGCAAAAGGCGGAGTAGCAAAAGAGCCAGGAAACGGGCCTGCCGCAGATAGGAACCCTGCGCCAGGCCCGTTTTCAACCCGGCAGAGCAGCCGGCCCAAAAGGGCGCGGGCGCTTCTGCGTCCATTCACCAAGAGCGGGAAACAAGCCCCTGTGCAGCTTTGCATGCTTCAAGCGATATAAACTTTTGGAAGATGGGTTTTCCATCGCGCGCCTTCCCGCCTCGCCCAGGCTTTGGAACGCCTTGCGGCTTCCTTCCCCCCTATCTGCCTCAGCAGGCGTTCAGTGGAATCACATCCGGCTGCCGCTGGTAATTTGCTTTTGTACCGGCGTGCACATCGTATACAGCCATTGCGGTTTCACGCACAGCATTGGTGATCTCGGTATGCGGCATCTGGCAGATGTCCACAAAGCCAATATTGTAATTTTCCTGATAATTGGTGCACAGAATGGGCTGATCGCTGAATACAAAGTATACCGAGCCCACAAAGTAGTCGGTAGAAGCGCCGCGTTCAACATAGTAGCGGTAGGCCACGCCGCGCTCCTCCTGGGTGCGCACGCCACGTATGCCTGTTACGGGCAGGCCGCGATCCAAGGAGCCATGGTGAAATTCACTTACCATTACCGGCATATCCACCAGGGAGCCAATCCAGTTGATATAGTCTTTGGGATCGTAGCGATAGTCGTTGATATCGAATACATCCAGGTACTGATGCCCCGCCGTTTGGTTTGCATAGGCAATATAAGGATACCTCATGCCAAAATTGAGATGATTGGGATCCACCTCCTTGCACTTGAGCGCGGGCACCTTGATATATTGTTCAATCATGATGCGGGAGAAAGCGTCAAGGTCCTTCCGCGCCGTTTCCGATAGCCTGCGCGCGTCGGCAATGGGATGGAGTAGCCCATCGAAGGAGGAAAGCTGCAAATTCCACGCGCTGTTGAAGGCGTCAATGGTCGCATAGCACGCCTTGATAAACGCGATAAAAACGTCCTTGGTAGCCAGATGCTCCGGATGGGCGAGCAGCATCTCAGAAATCTCCAAATCCTCGATGAAGGCCCATTCCGGCTCGTTGGTCATAAAGTACCCTACGATATCGGGAATATCCTTGATGGTTTCCAGATTGGCCGCGTAATTTGCCGCGGCTTCCTCGTATTCCTTAGAGAATACGTCCGGGAAATCACGGAAGATGGTTGCCCTCGTGCATGGATAATTGCCTACGAAGTGAAAACAGGGGTATTGCCGGTACTTGCCCAGCGGCGAAGCCATCAGCCGGCCTTTGGGCGAGCCGGAAACGCCAACGTTGTTGATCCCCCATGCATCCAGGCGCGCAATGGTCAGCTCCGCCCATTTCCGCTCCCAATCCTGCCCATATGCCCGAATCAAATTGATTTTTGCAAAGTCCACATCCTCCGAATAGGCCACGCGGCGCGCGCGCGTTGGGTCGCCGCGCATTTCGCTCCATGCCGCGGCAAACTCGCCCTCCTTTTCCGGCAACCAGGTATAGGCGTCGCGCCATTCGTTCAGCACGCCGCTGCTGCCCGGCGCCACCATCTCCAGCCCCATAACAAAGTACGCATAACCGTCCGGATCAACCAGCCACCATTTGTTGTTTTTATCCTTGTAGGTTGCATAAAAGCCCGTTCCCTCCGTGAGTTTCCTATCCAGATCGCCTCCCCATTTGTTCCTGCGCGGGATGGGGGGCAGCGTGGGCGCCGTTAGCTCGCTTTGTAAGGCCCTAACCATTTCTTCTACGCTATGCATTTTGCCGGGCCAGTCCTTCTGTGTCCATTGGCCAAGCGCATCCACCATTTTCGTATTTTGCATGGGATAGTCCGGCTCCCTATCGCTAAGGAACAGATTGCTTAGCTCAATAACCTGCGGCACATGGCAGGCGCGCGCGCCAATATACACAGCGGAAATCTCGTTGGGGGCGATGGGCAGGCCGGCGGCCACGGTTTTTAACTTGCCCGGCGTGCGCGGCAGAAAGCCGTTTTTGCATGCCAATTCCTCAAATCCCAAGGAGATGCGGGTTTGATAATTCGGAAAGATGCCGGTAAGCATGCCAAAGTATGGCGCCTCCCGCTCCGGCGCCTGATCATAGCGGTAGAAGCCCAGGCAAAGGCATAGCGCGAATTGTTCGGGCTGCGGAAAGGTAACGTCCATGGCTAACCAGCTTGCAGCGTCCCAGTCCACGCTGCCAACGTTACCGCGCAAGCCCGTAAGCAATACGCCGCCGCCGCATTCCGGCACGCGGATGGTCAGCTTGCCGTCCGTCTGCTCCAAAATTTCCGCTCCAACGGGAATGGCGTTTCCCAATGGCACGGTCTGCTCGCGCAGCTTTGTGCCAAAGGGCACAAAACCTTTGAACGAAATGGATTGTTTGTTCATGAATAAACCTCCTTGGTAAGTTGTTCAGATCGTATGGCCCTTGTTTTTTCCATCCGGTTGCGCCCCGGCGCGATAAGCCGAAGGGGTAATGCCCAGCACCTTGCGGAATACCTTCTTCATGTAGGAGTCGCTGGAAAAGCCGCATAGCTGGGCAATTTTTCCGTTTGTCAAATTGGTTGTTTTCAGATATTTGCATGCGTGCTGAACGCGGATTTCCGTTAAGTAATTGGTAAAGGTTTTGCCGGTTTCCTCATGAAACAGGCTGCTAAGGTAGCTGTTGTCTATATGGAAACGGGAGGCCATGCTTTGCAAAGAAAGCGGCTGCTGGTAATCCTTTTGCAAAATCGCCTTGATTTTGAATACAATCGCGCGGCTGGTGGTGAAGCCGTCGTTATCCGCCCCGGGCGCCAAAATGCGATGCAGCTCCAAAAGCAGGTAGTCGGCCGTTTGATACTGCGCTTTCAGCTCTTTCCATGTACGGTAGCACACGGGCTGCTCCTGCATGCGGTTCTGCGCTTTTGTGATAAGCGTGTTATAAATCACTTCGGCGCTTTTGGCCGTTAAGCGATGCTCCAACAGGTATGTTGGCAGCGTTCCCAGCATTCCGCTAATGAGGGAGCTATTCTGCCCCGCGCGCTCCAATTCCCGAAGAAAGAATTTGATGGATTGCTCCTCGGTTTCGGTGGGCCACAGGTAGATTCCCGGTCTAAACCATGCGGTTTCGTATGCTAAAACGGCCTCCTCCGCCGCCTGCGCAAGCTCCCCTATATTCTTAAACGGCTTGCAAACGCCGGCGTTACCGTTGAACGAAAAATGGCTTTTGAGAAATTCTTCATAATCCGCCGGCATATCATTGCAATGCACCAAAGCGATTACAATCTCCTCATCATAGCGCAGCATGGCGATTTCCACATCGTTGCGGTGCTTGATGGCGCAGCTGCTATGAAACGCCGCCACCCAGTAATACCGGCGGCTTCCCGAAAGCGCCAGGCGGCTAAGCAAAGCCGAATCCGATATTTTATCGATATTCAGCTTCAAAAATTGGAACATCAACCCGGCGTCCCTGCGGCCGTTAACCGTGTTTAAATCCAGGTGCTGTTTGGCCTTAAGCACCGCGCTTTGCAGCATGGAGGAGGAAACCGGCTTGAGCAGGTAATCGATTACGCCATAGCGCAAAGCCTCCTGCGCATAGGAAAAGTCGCTAAAGCCGCTAATTACGATGGAAGGAATATTGCTAATGTCCCGTATGGCGCGAAGCACCTGTAAACCCGTCATGTGCGGCATCTGTATATCCAAAACCAGCAGATCGGGATTTTTGGAAACAAGCTCGTCCAGCAGCGTTTTTCCATCCGTACATTCGCCAACGATTTCAAACCCCAGCGAACCCCAGCTGATTTTTTTCCGCAAGCCCGCCAATATCAACGGTTCGTCATCCGCAATAAGAACTTTATACATTTCTTTTCCCCTCGTTACTCGCCGTCCAACACAGGTAAAATTGCGGTAATGGCCGTGCCTTCTCCCCATTGGCTCTGTATGCGCAGGCCAAAAGCGCCGCCGTAATACAGCCGTATCCTTCGCTGGATATTCATCAGGCCAATGCTGGTTGAGGCGGAAGTAGGCGCTTCAAGGCTGCTCTGCAATGCGCGCAGCTCTCCGGGCTCAATGCCCATGCCGTTATCCTCAATCCTTACAATCAGCCTTTTCTCCTTTTCCGTTACGCCTATGCGAAGCACGCAGGAGGACGTACGCTCTCCAAAGCCATGCTGGATGCTGTTTTCCACAATCGGCTGCAACAGAAATTTCAGCATGCTCCGCGTTTTCAGCTCATCCGGGATTTCGTATTGCACTGAAAAGCGGTTCGGAAAGCGGATTTGCTGAATGCTTAGGTAATACTGCAGCGTTTCCAGCTCGTCCTGAAGGCGCACAAGGTTTTCGCCTTTAATAGCATAGCGAAAAATAAACGCAAGCGCTGTGGACATATCCTCCACTTCCCTGCTTCCGCATAGCGCGCCGGCGCTGTTTATGCATTCCAGCGTATTATACAAAAAGTGGGGATTGATTTGGCTTTGCAGCGCCAATAGCTGCGATTGCTTATTTTCGATATCCTGCATTAGAATTTTCTCATGGTACTCCAAATTATGCGCGTTAAGCTCCTCAAGCCTGCACATCATGCGGTTAAAGGCTTCGGCTAACTGATGAAACTCCAGCGAATAATGCAGCTTGAGCGGCTGCACCTGCTTGCCATCCGCAATGGCGTTGATATGTGAAATAAACCTGTGGAAAGCACGGCTTAGGGACAGGCCTTGCATCAGATAAACCGTGGATACGATCAATAGCATCATCAACAGCAGCAGATAGGATGTATATTGAATCCCCTTCAGCTCGCTAAAAACCGCGCTCTTGGGCGTAATGCACAGCGCCGTCCAATGGATGCTGGGAATGTAATGCGACACGATAATATAATCCTTGTCCTGAATTTGCTGCGGCTTCTCCTCGCCTTTGCCCAGATACGCGGCGTATGGCTGTGGAAGCTCCGAGCCTATGGCGCAGGCGCCGTTATGCGCAACCACGCGCCGCTGGCTGTCAATAATAAAAATTTCACGGCTCTCCGCGCTTTGCGCTTGAAGCCCGCCCATCAGGCGCTCGGCCAAAATCACAAACAGGCAGCTTCCGGCTTTCTGCCGGATCCCGCCGGATTGGTACACATCCTGCTTCATAGCCACAAAGGCTTTATTGCCGCTGATTATCAAAACGGATTCGGCGCCGGCCTCTAGTTCCCTAAAAGCGGGCGCCGTATGGGCAATATTGATTTCGCTGGTACCGCTTGGGTCGCTGAAAATGCTCCCGTCCTTTCTTTTGAGCACAATGCTATATAAGCTGGGGAACATTTTTTTGTAGGCTTGCTGCAAGCTTTCGTACAGGGACACCAGCGTGAGCTTTTCGTATTCGCTATCGGTTGATAAAAAACGGTTAACAGTGGTATTTACGCAAAAGGAATCTTGCGCTTGTTTCAGCGAGGCATACTGTGTGGCAATGCTATCCGCCAGCTGGTACGTAACGTCCGAGTTGATTTTGAGCAGCTTGGCGGAATATTGTTGTTCAAAATATTTGCACATAATCCGGCCAAAGGCCGTCATCGTCAAAATCAGCATCAGCAGCACCATTACCATTTGAAAACGTAGAGATCGCTTATTCATATTTATGCAGCCCCTCTCTATTAGCTTGTAGTATGCATGTTTTTTTATTTTCCGTCAACCGTTTTGGGAAGCCTACGCGCAACATCCAAAAAATGCACCCCCACTTCGCCAAAAATTGTACCTTTTTTTGCGGAAAGAGTTCTTGTATGATACAAACAAGAATACAGATACCGCTTTTAAAGTGAAAAGCTCCGGGAACCCAAAAAATCCTGAGGAGGAAACCGTTATGGGTTTAAGGCACAACACTCCGGCAACCATCCATATCAACCGCAAATCGCTTGCAAAGCAGATCTATGCGTTTCGTTACCTGTATCTTTTGCTCAGCTTTACGCTTATTTACTTCATCATTTTTAAGTACGCTCCCATGTATGGCGTGCAACTGGCTTTTAAAAAGTTTACCTACCGCAGGGGCATTACGGGAAGCGAGTGGATTGGCTGGACAAACTTCCAATCCCTTTTCAACAACAAGCAGTTTACGCGCACCATTGGCAATACCATCGCGATAAGCATGGGACGGCTGCTTTTTACCTTTTTTGTTCCAATCGCCGTGGCCATTTTGCTCAATGAGATTCGCTGCTCCGCCTTTAAACGTGTTGTGCAAACATGTATGTATCTGCCGCATTTTCTAAGCTGGGTCGTCATCTCGGGTATCGCTTACAGCCTGCTTTCCGTCAACGGCGGCTTCATCAATAAGCTCATCCTGGCCAGCGGGGGGCAAACCGTTAATTTCCTTTTGGAGCCAAAGTGCTTTCGGCCGATTTTGTATATATCAAGCGTGTGGAAGGAAGTAGGCTGGGAGTCCATTATATATCTGGCGGCTCTTGCGGGCGTCAATCCCGAGCTTTATGAAGCCGCTACCGTGGACGGGGCGGGCCGCTTTAAACAAATGATTCACGTAACGTGGCCCGGAATTCGCAGCACGGTTGTGATCATGTTGATTTTGACGGTGAGCCGGATTATGAGCGCGGGATTTGACCAGATATATAACCTGTATTCTTCCCCCGTGTTTTCCGTGGCGGATATCATTGATACGTATACCTATCGTGAATTGTTCCTGAAAAGCAAATTTGGCGAGGCCACGGCGGCCGGATTGTTCCAAGCGGCAATCAATGTGGTAATCGTAGTAGCGACAAACCAGCTTGCCAAGGCGATTAACGACGGAGAGGGGCTGTATTGATATGCAAATGGCAGGGAAAAGGAAAAAGCTTTCCGCATTTTCCGTTTTCAACTATACGTTTTTTGGCCTTGTGGCGCTATTGATGGTGTTTCCGCTATGGAATGTAATCGTTATTTCCCTAACGGATTACCGGGAATATGTTGCAAACCCGCTCATGCTTTTCCCGGGAGAAATTACGCTTGAAGCTTATGAGTACATCTTTGCCAACGCCGATTTGCTCACCTCGCTCAAAATTACGGTTATCGTTACGTTGGCGGGCACGCTTGGCAGCATGTTCTTCAGCGTTGCGGGCGCATATGCGCTTAGCAAGAAAAAAATGCCCGGCCGCAATGTATTCCTAACGCTTATCCTGTTTACGATGTTTTTCAACGGGGGCATCGTGCCCAACTTTTTGTTGGTAAAGGATCTTGGCATTTATGACACCATAGGCGCTATGATTTTTCCTACGCTGATTAACACCTGGTATTTGATCATCATGAAGAATCACTTTACCGGCTTGCCGGAGGCGCTGGAGGAATCCGCGCGGATTGACGGCGCTAATGATATCGTTATCCTGCTGCGGATTATCCTGCCTATTTCCATGCCGATCATAGCCACCTTCACGCTGTTTTATGGCGTGGACCGTTGGAACGAGTGGTGGAACGCCATGATGTATATCAATGATACGCGCAAATACCCATTGCAGCTTTTGCTTCGTAACCTGATCGTTAAAAATTTCTCCTCAGCCTCCATGGCTACCGCCTATGCGCAGGATAGCGCGGAGTTTGTGGCTAAGGAAAACATCAAAATGGCCACCGCCGTAGTTGCGATACTGCCAATTACCGTGGTGTACCCCTTTTTGCAAAAATATTTCGCAAAGGGCGTTATGGTGGGCGCCATTAAGAGCTGATTTTATACCGCCAGTGCGGTAAAAATTCCGTGTGCTGCGGAGAAACAGCACAAATGAGAAAAGGAGGTATCCCCATGAAACGCATCCTAAGTTTGGCCTTAGCCCTGGTGATGGTTTTGCTAGTGATGAACGTTCCGGTTGCCGGTGCCGAACCAGAAGGCTTGTCCGAATTTGCAGGCTTGGAGCCGATCGATGTAACAATCTCCTTCTGGCAGTATGTTGACCCTAATGGAGAATATGAGGGTGAAAAATTTGCGCAGAAGGTTCGCGAGGAGTTTGGTATCAATTTGGTCAGCGTACCCGTTACATGGGCCGACTCTATTGAGAAGATCAGTACTTTCGCCGCTTCGGATAGCCTGCCTGACGTATTTGTCCACCTGGGCTGGGATAACAAGTATGAGTTTAAGGAATTCGTCGATCAGGAAATGGTCCGCGATATCCCCGAGGAGTTGTATAGCAAATACGAAAACGTCAACCGCGTTATGACGACCTATGCTTATGAAGCCATGCCGGACGGCAAAATGTATCACTTGCCGCGCGAGGACCGCGCTTGGGAAGGCGTCAATGGCAATCCCATTGCGCTGTTCTATCGCCTGGATTATGCGGAAAAATTGGGGTATACCGAGGAGCAGCTCCAGACCCCCATGAGCATTGATGAGCTGACCGCCTTCCTTGAGAAGATGACATTTGAGGATCCTGACGGCAATGGCGTTAATGATACCTACGGCTTGGGCAACGCCCTGGATACAGGCACAGGCCTGGGATATCTAAGCCAACTGATTTACCCCATGTTTGGCTACCGCCCCTGGATGTACAGCGAAGGGAACGGCTGGGAATACGGCTATATAAGCGAAGCGGCCAAAGAATGCACCAAGTGGCTGCACGACTTGTACCAGCGTGGAATTCTGGATCCTGAGTTTGCCATCCTCAAGGATAGCCAAATGGAAGAAAAGCTCGCCACCGGCGCCATTGGCGTGATGCCCTACAATATGAACACCACCAACGCTTATACGTTCCGCAAATCCTATTGGGAAAAGATTAACCCCGACCTGGATATTGCTGAATACGTGAGCGGCCTGCCTGAGCCTACCATGGCGGACGGCTCCCGCAACAGCCGCCCCAAGGCCTATTGGAGCAGTACGTTGATTTCCTATAAGGTAGATGATGAGAAGCTGGACCGTATCCTGGCCTTCTTTGACTGGATGTATAGCGTGGACGGCTATGTGTACGCCACCTGGGGAGAAGAAGGCGTGGACTATGAAATGAAGGACGGGCAGTTCGTTTCCTTGCTCAAGGACAGCAACGGGGAACCCAAAACGTTCTATTCCAATACTTCGCTAATGCTTATGAGCAGCATTGCCGGCTGGCATCTGGACAAGGTGCCCGGGGTTGTGGATAGCACGCTGTCCGACTGGGATAACAAGGTGGACGCCATTTTGCGCCAGGAATACTGGCCCTACAACTATCCTGTGAATTTTGTCACCTACCTGTTCAGCGACAACCTTATGTCTTTTGATATAGAAACCTATGTGGAAAACCAGCTGGTGCTGATTATCATGCAGTCCGCCGATTTTGAAGCCGATTGGGCGGCTTTTGTGCAGGATTTGTACGACAATTATAACTTGGCCGCCGTCACTGAAGAAGTAAACGCAGCCGCCCTTGAAAAAGGAATCGTTTGGGAGCCGTACAAGAAGTAAAGCTACGCTTTCCGGGGAGGAGGGGGACGCTTTTCCCCTCCTCCGTTTTTAAAGGACCTTCCGATTTGGAGGCCGGAATTGCCTACGTTTTCGCAACCGCTACAATATTCATATAACGTATAAGGAAGTGAAGGTATCGTGCAGCCAGTAACCGTTCGGGTCGAAACAATGGCGATTCCGACTTATCCCATCATGGCAAGCGAAAAGCTGCCCATGTTCAACGAAAACCGTATGCATCAGGGCACCAAGGGCAATCCTTATCCGGTTAAACCTGTGCTGTCCGTGATGCGGGAGAATTGCCAGCCGCGCAATTATGAAGTGGTAAGAATGGAAAACGATTTCATCCGTCTTATTCTCATTCCGGAATTGGGCGGCCGTATATTTGAAGCATACGATAAGGTAAATCAGTATGACTTTCTGTACCGCCAACACTGTATTAAGCCCGCGTTGATTGGCGCATACGGATTATGGATTAGCGGCGGCCTGGAGTTCAACTGGCCTTTTCACCATCGCCCGTCCACTTTTATGCCCGTCAATTTTTCCACCGAAACGCAGGCCGATGGCACGGCTATTACATGGCTTTCCGAGTGCGACCCCACAGACCGTACCCGCTGCACGATTGGCATTGTGCTCAGGCCCGACGCCGCCTATTTTGAAACCCGTATTCAGGTAACCAACCGCACGCCGCTTCGCCATAGCTTTTTGATGTGGCAGAACGCCGCCGTACCCGTAAACGACGATTATCAATTCATTTTCCCACCGGATGTGAACTATGCAAACAACCATTATTCGCTAACAAAGCCATCCGTAAATTACCCAATCGCACACGGCTCCTATGCCAGCGCGTTTTATGACGAGCCTACCGACATAAGCTGGTACAAGAACTGTTTTCATGCCACCTCGCATTTTGCCGCGCCAAGCAAGTATGACTTTTTTGGCGGCTACGATCATGGCAGGAAGGCCGGCGTCATCCATGTGGCCAATCATCATATTTCTCCGGGAAAAAAGATGTTTACCTGGGGCTGCGGTAAGCTGGCGGGCCATTGGGAAAAGGCGCTGACAGATACAGACGGCCGCTATTGTGAGCTGATGGCGGGCTCTTACAGCAACAACCAGCCGGATTTTACCTGGCTAAACCCCTATGAGGCCAAAGCGTTTTCCCAGTTCTGGTATCCTATCGGCGCCATTGGGAAAGTGAGCTTTGCAACGTTGGACGCCGCGGTGCGCGTCGCCCTGGAGGAAGGCGAGCTGATTGTGCAAACCACAAAAGCGCAAAAGAACCTGCGCGTGGTGCTGAAAGTAAAGGATCAGGCCGTATTTGACGGCAGGTGCGACACCCAGCCTTGCAAGCCCATAGCCCTGCATTTTGCCCCCGCAGCGGGGCTGTACAGCGTCGCCCTGTATGCCCAGTGCGGCGGCGAGCTGCTGCATTACACGCAGGAGGTCCTGGATGAAATGCATTATCCAGAGCCTTTAACGTTGGATCCCCATCCGGACAACTTAAAAACGGTTCAGGAGTTGTACCTGCAGGGCGTCCATAAGGACCAGTACCGCAACCCGCAGATTGAGCCCGATGTCTATTACGAAGAAGCGCTGCGGCGCGACCCCAACCACATCCCCTCGCTGATTGCCTTGGGTGAATATAAATACCGGCACGGTTACTTTGCCGAAGCAAAAAAGCTGCTTGAGAAGGCCATTGCGAACGAGCACCTATACAATCAGCGGTATCAGGATGGCGAAGCGGAATACCTGCTGGGCCTTGTGCTGGATGCGATGGGCGAAACGGACCGGGCCTACGGTATGTTCTATTCCGCCGCGTGGAGCGGTTATACGGTAAGCAAGGCTATGAGCAAGCTTGCCGCTATCGATGGCCGCCGCAAGGATTACAATAGCATGCTGGCGCATGCCGTTACGGCATTGGAGGCTTCCGCACGGCATCCCATAGCGTCCGCCTATGCGGCATTGGCCCAGTGGAAGCTGGGCAACCTTCAAGACGCGATGCGTTTCATTGATAAAGCCATTCGCTACGACCCGCTGAACGACTTGGCCGTTTACGTAAAGCTGCTGCTGCAAAACAAAGAGGTTGGCGAGTTGGAAGCCGCATCCCGCAGCGATTTTGGCCAAACCGCGCTGGATATCGCCTTTGATCTGGCGGATGGCGGCTTCGTGGAAGAAGCTTTCAACTTGCTTACCTCCATAAATAACGTCACAACGCCCATGGTTGGCTATACTGCCGCCTATCTGGCCGAGCAACTGGGACGCGACGGGGCGGCGCTTCGCAAGCAAGCCGCTTTGCAGGAAGTGAAAACCGCTTATCCCTACCGGCTGGAGGAGATTCGGGTACTAAAGGCCGCCGTTGGCAATGAAAAAGACGCCGCCGCCCGGAATCTGCTGGCCTGTGCGCTGTATGATAAGGGGCATTTCGCCTGCGCCTCCCAACTGTGGCGGGAAGCGCATGCGCTGGACGCGAAAAACGCGGCCTATGCGCGCAATCTGGCCGTTGCCTGCTTCTCACACATGAAATGCAAGGAGGAGGCGCTCAGGCTGCTGGTTGAGGCCATGGAGCTGGAGCCCCAAAACGATCAGCTCAAGCTGGAATACCTCTACGCCGCAACAAAGCTGGGCGCTCCCGGCGCGGAACGGCTGCGGGTGATCAAGGAGCATCCCCTTTTCGGAAAGCCGGTGGACGACTATGTGCTTGAGCATGCAAAGGCATACTGCGTAGCCGGCCGTTACGAGGAAGCGCGCAAGGTTATGATGGCCCACGATTTTGTGCCTGCCGAAGGCGGAGAGATTGCCATTATCGACCTGTACTTTACCATCATGTTGCACTTGGGCCGCGAAGCCATGAAAACGGGCGATTTGGAAAAGGCGCTCGCGCTTTTTGAAAGCGCGCTGGAGCTACCGGAGAACCTGCATGCAGGTCTTTGGTTTGAAACCGCGCAAACGCCGCTTTACTACTATCAGGCAGTCGTGCTTGAGAAGCTTGGCCGCGCGGAGGAAAGCAAAGCCATGTACGAGAAGTGCCTGTACCACAGGCTTCCCACAAAGCCTGATATGCCTTTCTATTATGCCAGCGCAATGCGCAAGCTGGGCCGCGAGGTTGAGGCGCGCATCCTGCTTAGTAAAGTAACCGCTATGCAGGAGGAGCGCTCCCAGCTGCCCGCTATCGGCTGGGAGGATACGGTTGCCGCGTTCAACCCGTTTGTAAACGATCCGCAGGAGCAGCGCGACGGCATGGTGGCTTATCAACTGGCAGGCATACGCAAATATGTGGGAGATCAGGAAGGCGCTCGCAAGCTATACCAAAAAAGCCTTGCGCTGTGGCCTGAAAACATGAACACTTGGATGGAACTGGATTTTTTGCAGGAATCAACTTGAAATCCTGATCCATGGCAAGGCTATAAATGAATACATGCGGGCGTGGAATGGCGAAGCGACAGTGGAGCCATTCCACGCCCGCGCTGCCGCCGGCGGGGAATCGAAGTACGCAAGGGCGGCTTTGGCAATCAAATTGCTAAGGCGCACAAAAAAACACCCATGCCTCGTATTGGACTGCTATAAGGCAAGTAGACACAAAAAAGAAACCCTGTCGTAGAATTACGCGAGATTACGCGGCTTTACTCCGGATTTCAAACGGAGTAAGGCCGTTTTTCATATCAATGCGTTGGTAGTTATAGAAATGGATATACTCGTCGACC
>URUF01000017.1 GCA_900550955.1 uncultured Eubacteriales bacterium
GAACGGCGCAACTCTCGTCGGAAAAGATCGCCGCAGGCGAGCTTTTTCGACGGCCTGACGCGGGAGGCGACTGCCTCCCGCGTTCTTTTTCCGTTCGTGCGCCGCCTGTTCATTCCCCCTGCCTGAGCATCCATTCAATAAACAGGCCATAGCCCATGGTGGGGTCGTTGACGAACACATGCGTCACCGCCCCAATCAGCCGCCCGTCCTGGATAATGGGGCTGCCGCTCATGCCCTGCACAATGCCCCCTGTGCGCTCAAGCAGCGCCGGGTCGGTTACGCGCAGCACCATGCTGCGCTGGGCGGGCGCGCTCTGGCGGGCCACCTCCACAATTTCCACGTCGTATTCCCGCATGCCCTCCGTGCCTACGGTGGATAGAATCGTCGCCGGGCCCGTGTGCACCGCGTCCCTGCGGCCAATGGGCAGCCCGTCGGGATACAGGGGATGGGTTGGCGCCGTATCCAGCCCGCCATAGATGCCGTACAGGTTGTTCAGCGCAATGCTGCCCAGCACGCGGTTTTCGCGCAAAAAGCTGCCCTTTAGCTCGCCTGGCACGCCTGCCTGGCCCTTGCGCACGTCCACAACATCCGCCAGCATAATCTCCCCGCGCCCCACGGTAAGCACCTGCTGGGTATCCGTATCGGTGATGGCGTGGCCCAGCGCGCCAAAGCGCGTTTGCCCGCCGATATCGCCATAGAAGGACATGGTGCCCACGCCCGCTGTGCTGTCGCGCACCCATGCGCCAATGCGGTAGTCCCCGCTCTGCCCGTCGCGCTTAGGCTCCAGCGTAAGCGAAAGCGTGCTCTCCCCGCGCTTCACGGTTAACGGAATAGGCGCTTCTCCGGAGGCCGCCACCATCTCGGTCAGCTGCGCGGTGCTGGTCAGCTTCTTTCCGCCCGCTTCGGTTATCAGGTCGCCGGGCTTCACGCCCGCCAGGCGCGCGGGGCTGTACGCGCCGCTTAGGTCGCTGGTGCCCACCACCAGCACGCCCTGGGTATGCAGCGCCACGCCCACGGCCTGCCCGCCTGGGTACAGGCGCATATCGTCGCTGATTTCAATCTCCACCTCGCGCAGGGGCAGCAGGCCCAGAATGCTAATGGTCGCGGTGGTTTTCCCCGTGGGATTCTCCAGGCTTTCCGAAAGCGAGGCGTCCGCCGCCACCCCGTCCCCATCTATTTGCATGCGCAGCGGAAAGGGGGCTTCCACCGCCGCCTGCTGTCCCTGGGCCACGCTAAGCGTCTGCGGCAGGTTGCGCAAAAGCTGCGCCTGCGGGGAAAAGTGCGCAAGGAGCAAAAAGGCCGATAGCAGCCAGCCCGTAGCCTTCCGAAACCGTGAGGATGATTGTCGCATAAAAACGCCTCTTTCTGATGATGCTTCGCTAAGGAAGTGTTTGCAGAAAGAGGCGTTTTTCAACGTGGAAATCCCTGTGACTTTTCCCGCCCGAACGGCTTAGGCATTGCTGATCTGGTGCTTCACGCGGTCGCGTTCCTCGGCGCGCTTGCCATTGTTAAAGCGGTCCAGCGTGCCTACCAGATAACCCGTAATGCGGCGGATGCGCTCAAAGGCGTGCCCGTCCTCGCGGCGGCCGCACTTGGGGCAGCAATCGCCAATAATGCCGTTATAGCCGCACTCCGGGTCGCGGTCCACGGGATGGTTGATGCTGCCGTAGCCAATGCCCACATCGTGCATGTAGCGCACCACCTTTTCAAAGGCGTCCAGGTTCTTGGTGGGGTCGCCGTCCATTTCAATGTAGCTGATGTGGCCCGCATTGGTCAGCGCGTGGTAGGGGGCTTCGATGGCCAGCTTGTCAAACGCGCTGATGGGATAGTACACCGGCACATGGAAGGAGTTGGTGTAGTAATCGCGGTCGGTCACGCCGGGAATCACGCCGTATTTTTCGCGGTCAATGCGCACAAAGCGGCCGCTCAGGCCCTCGGCGGGGGTTGCCAGGCAGGTGTAGTTCAGCTTGCGCTTCTGGCTCAAATCGTCGCAGTATTTGCGCATAAAGCCCACAATTTCCAGGCCCAGGTTCTGGCTGTTGGGGTCTTCGCCATGGTGCGTGCCGCGCAGCGCCTTCAGGCACTCCGCCAGGCCGATAAAGCCGATGGACAGCGTGCCATGCTTGAGCACGTCGCGGATGGAATCGTTCCAGTCCAGCTTTTCGGAATCAAGCCACACGCCCTCGCCCATCAGGAAGGGGAAGTTGTAGACCTTCTTGTTGGCGATGATCTCGAAACGCTCGTCCAGCTGCTCCACCACCAGGTCCATCATGCGCTCCAATTCCTCAAAGAACCACTGCACATCGCCCTTGGCCTTGATGGCAATGCGGGGCAGGTTGATGGAGGTAAAGCTGAGGTTGCCGCGGCGCGGGCACACCTCGCGGGTGGGGTCGTACACGTTGCCAATCACGCGGGTGCGGCAGCCCATGTAGGCGATCTCCGTTTCGGGATGGCCTTCCTTGTAATACTTCTTGTTAAACGGCGCGTCGATAAAGCTGAAATTGGGGAACAGCCTCTTGGCGCTGGTGCGGATGGCCAGGCGGTACAAATCGTAGTTGGGGTCGCCGGGGTTGAAGCTTACGCCTTCCTTTACGCGGAAAATCTGGATGGGGAAGATGGGCGTTTCGCCGTTGCCCAGGCCAGCTTCAGTGGCCAGCAGCACATTGCGCACAACCATGCGCCCCTCGGGCGTGGTATCCATGCCGTAGTTGATGGAGGAAAACGGCACCTGCGCGCCGGCGCGGCTGTTCATGGTGTTCAGGTTGTGCACAAGGGCCTCCATGGCCTGGTAGGTGGCCTTGTCGGTTTCCTTTTCGGCATGCTCGCGCACAAAGTCCACAATGCGGGTAAGCTCCTCGGGCTTGGCATTGGGCATCGCTTCGGCAACCTTGCGCTCCAGCGCCTTGTCGTATTCGGGGTCGGCGGCCAGGCCAGGCTTCTTGCCCGTTTCCGCTTCCAGGGCGTTAAGCATGTCCGCGGCCTTCTGCGCCGCATCCTCAACGCCGCCCAGCAGCTCCAGCGCGCGCGCCAGGTTATCGCGGAAACGCTTGTAATAGGTTTTTTTCACGCCGGGGGCCATGCCGTAGTCAAAGTTTACTACGCTCTGGCCGCCGTGCTGGTCGTTCTGGTTGGCCTGAATGGCGATGCAGGCCAGCGCGGAATAACTGTAAATATCGTTAGGCTCGCGCAGCACGCCATGGCCCGTGGAGAAGCCGCCGTGGAACAAATCCAGCAGGTCGATCTGGCAGCAGGTGGTTGTTAAGGTATAAAAGTCCAGGTCGTGGATGTGGATATCCCCGTCGCGATGCGCCTGCGCATGGCGGGGATTGAGGACATACATCTCATAAAACTGCTTGGACCCCTCGGAGCCGAACTTGAGCATGCTGCCCATGGCGGTATCGCCGTTGATGTTGGCGTTTTCGCGCTTGATATCGCTGTCCACCGCATCCTTATAGGCGATATCCTCAAAAATCTTCATCAGGCGGGTGTTCATCTCGCGCACGCGGCTGCGCTCCGCGCGGTAGAGGATATAGCTCTTGGCCGAGCGCACAAAGCCCTTTTCAATCAGCACGCGCTCCACCACATCCTGAATCTGCTCAACGGAGGGCACGGCGGGCAGGTTCTCGTCTCGCTCCACCTCGCTCACAACAAGCCCCGCCAGCTCATGCGCCGTTTCCTGTGTTTTCTGGCTTCCGCTGGCCATAAAGCTCTTTTCAATCGCCTGCTCGATCTTCTCCTGATCGAAGGGAACAACGCGTCCGTCGCGCTTTTTAATGGAAGTGATCATACGCCTGCCTCCAAGTTGTTAAATCTTGTAATGTTTTCATCAGCTCTATTTCGTGGGTCTGTAACGCGAGCAGTACCATTATATTGTGCTTCCAATAAGAAGTCAACACTAAATGTAGGGTTCTTTTTTCCCCATTTTTCGCGCCAAAAGCGCCTGTACCCAAAGCCACACAACGTTTTTGTAATACTTTCCACACATTTTCCACATCAAAATTTCTTTTCAACATCTTTTCCATGCCCCATGGATATCCTATGGATTTTCTATGGACAATCCATGGAAAACCTTCTGGCTTTTCATCCGGTTTTCCTTGCGTTTTCCACATGCCGGCCTTGGGCTTTTCCACATGTTGCTTCCAAAGGCTTGCCCTATCCCGTTTTTAGCGCTTTTTAATCCGCTTCTCATCCAACTAACAGCGCTTCCTCAAGCATCTCATCCCCAAATGTGCTATGCTTTCTATTGTCAACAGGAACCAAGCCTATTCTACCAACCATGAAGGAGGATTGTATTCCATGTCCGAGCAGATGCATAGCGATACCCATTCCAGCGGCAGCGGCGCCCGCTGGTTCAGCTTCCTTTACCGCACCCGCGTCAAGGTTAACAAGGGCGATATTCCCATCCTCAACCTTTCGCTTATCTTCACGCTGCTGGCCGTTTGCAGCGCGCCCTGGCTGGCCGTGGCCGGGCTTGTAATCGCGCTGGCGCTTGGCTACCGCTTCAGCATCGAAAAGAATGCCAAGGGCTTTGCCAACAGCTTTCAGGAGGTTGTAAACCATGCCGCGGGCAATGTGAAAGCGGCGGTGGATAGCGTCGTCACCGAGGAACAGGGGCGGGAGGAATAATCCCCTGGCGAGAGCAGGTTCAGGAAAACATAGAATATGCAAAGCCGCGTAGCGCCAGCCTTCATGGGCTGGCGCTATGCCTGTTTGCCGCAGCGGCATATGCGCAGCGGCATATGCGCGGCGGCTTCCTCTTCGCCATTATTCCGTCCGCCGTTTAAAAGAGCCCGGTCATCGCCCCATAGCCCCGCATGCGCGCGCGCAGCGCATCCGCGCCAGGCAGGATCTCCCTCACCAGCGCGTGAAACGCCGGGGAATGATTCGCATGCGCCATGTGCGCCAGCTCATGCACAATCACATAATCGCATAACTCCATGGGGCAGTGCAGAAGGGCCGCGTTCAGCCTTAACGCGCGGTCCCGGCTCATGCTGCCCCAGCGCCGCTTGGCGGCCGTATAGGCCACGCTGGCGGGCTCCAAGCCCGTTTTTGCGGCCCAGTACCGCACGCGGCCGCCCAATACCTCGCAGGCCCGCTGCCTGCGCCAGGCGCGAATATGCGCCGCCGCGTCCCCTTGGTTGGGCGTCAGCAACGCCCCGTCAAAATCGATGCACATAGGCACGCCGCACATACGCAGGCGCAGCGTTGCGCCCAGCCATGGCAGCTCCGCCCCATCCGCCAGCGCGAAGGCTACGGGCGCATTTGCGCGCGCCTGGGCCTGCTTTGCGGCAATCCATGCTTCCTTCTGGTTTAGAAACGCTTCAATTTCGTTCTCCGGCATCCCCATTGGCGCGCGGGCCACCGCCTCGCCGTCCGGTTGCACCGCAATGGCGAGCGTCCGCCTGTTGCTGCGAATCAGCCGGCAGCGAATGCCGCCGGCTGTTTGGATCTCAGTCATAATTCATCCCTGGGTAGTAGCAGGCCGTGCGTACAAAGGTAGCGCCGCAGCTGGAGGCCAGCATGCGCTGCTGCTCGTTGCGGCGGATTACGTCCGCCTCCACATGCGTTACGCCCTTATCGCTCAAAATTTTCATGCCGGCCGCGATCAGGGACTTGGCAAGCCCCAGCCTGCGGTAATTGGGCGTTACATACATCCCAATCAGCTTAGCGGCTTGCCCGTCGCCTGTGAAGGCGATTTCGCCCACCACCTCCGGCCCGCGGCTCATATACAGCGCCATAAAATGCGGAAAGCTCATATAGCGCTGCAGCGCCGCCGGGCTCCAGGCGTTCAGCCGGTACGTGTTCATGCGCATCAAAAAGGCTTGCAGCTCGCTTGGGTCGTTCATGGGCACATAGCCCATGTCATAGCCCATGGGCGCGGCCGGGCGGGCGTTGGGCACGCCCAGCTGCACCACGTCCAGCGCGTCGTTCGCGTCAAAGCCGCTTTCCATATAAAAGGCCATCATGGCCGTATCCTGTGGATTTACCTGCGCAAACAGCCTGCCCTTCCATTGGGGCGATTGCTCGCGCACCTGCTGCGCGCGCGCCAGCAGCGCCCCCATCAGCATATCCTGCCCCGGCCCCTTCGAGCGGATGTTCATGAACAAATTCAGCGGCCTGTCGGGAAACAGATACGGGTGATAGGTCGGTATCAAAAACCCATCCGCAATGGTCATATTGGCGCTGTCAGCCACATAAAAGGTGTTTTCAGGCGGCAGGCCGTTCACGCTTTGCGGCGGATGAAAGACGTGCATGGATCGCTCATCCTTTCCGAACGCCCAAATGGACGGTTCCATTCCATGATATGATGTATTTTACCCCAATTCACCAATATATGCAAGGGGATTCCTGCCTGTACGCTTCGCCGCGCCCCCGTTTTCCGCATTTTCCCAGAAGCGCAAAAAGGCCGCGCGCCTATGGCGTCGCGGTCCTTTCCGTGTAAGGCCTACTGCCGCGCGTCCCCTAAGGGACCCGTGGCTTAGCCTCAGCCCTGCTTCTGCTTGTGCTTGGGGTTCTCGCAAATCACCATCACGCGGCCCTTGCGCTTAATGATCTTGCACTTTTCACAAATGGGCTTTACCGAGGGACGTACCTTCATGTTCGTTTCCTCCTTATCGGGGACCGGCGGCGGGCCGACCCGTGCAATGCTCTCGCTAATTCTTGCTGCGCCACGTAATGCGGCCGCGCGTAAGGTCGTAGGGCGAAAGCTCAACAGTAACTTTGTCGCCGGGATAGATGCGGATGAAGTTCATGCGCATTTTTCCCGAAATTTGTGCCATGATCCGGTGGCCGCCGGGGAGCTCCACTTTGAAGTTCGCGTTGGGAAGCGCCTCGATGACCGTGCCTTCCATTTCGATGACATCACTTTTGGACAAACGCGCATTCCTCCTTCTCTTTCTCCTGCCGCGCAGCTGCATGCGCGAACCCGGTTTTGGTTTCGTAAGCCTTCTGCGCTGCCAGGATGCCCTTGCGGATATCGCTGTTGGCGATGGGGCCGCCGCTTTCTCCCCTGCCGGTAACCGGCATGGAGAGGGGCAGCGCCCGAAGATGCTTGATTTGCTTTTTTTTGGGCTTTGCCAGCGTGCGCGTGTTTCCATCGCACAGGAGCACATAACGTTCGTCCAGCACGCCTACAACGGCGTACCAGCGCCCCGCGTCATGCCCCTTCAGGGAAACCGCTATCTGCCCCGGCTCGGTCTGCTTTGCTTTCACTCGGCTTCCTCCGTAAGGGCATAGCCCGGATAGGTAAGCAGCTCCGGCAGGCCGTGCTCGTTGATGGCGATGGTGTGCTCGTAATGCGAGCACACGCTGCCATCCTCGGTCACGATGGTCCATCCGTCCTCCAGCTCAGCCACATGGTAGTCGCCCATGGCGATCATCGGCTCAATGGCCAGCGTCATCCCGGCGCGCAGCCTTGTGCCGTGGCCCGGCCGCCCAAAGTTGGGCACGCTGGGCTCCTCATGCATGCTGCGGCCTATGCCATGGCCCGTCAGGTCGCGAATGACCCCGTAGCCAAAGCTTTCCGCGTAGCTTTGAATGGCATGGCCGATATCTCCCAGGTGGTTTCCGGCAACGGCCTGCCGTATCCCCTTGAAAAAGCTTTCCTCCGTGCGGTCAATCAGCAGGCGGTTTTCAGGCGAGATTTCGCCAACGCCAACGGTGAAGGCGCTGTCCGCCTGCCAGCCGTCCAATACCAACCCGCAATCGATGGAGAGCACGTCGCCCTCCTTGAGGATGGCGTCGTCGGAAGGGATGCCATGCACCACTTCATCGTTAATCGAGGCGCAGATGCTGGCCGGATAGCCCTGATAGTCCAAAAAGGACGGGATTGCCTTGTGCTTACGAATCAGCTGCTCGGCATATACGTCCAGCTCCGTGGTGCTCATGCCCGGTTTGATGGCCTCGCGTAAGCGGCAAAGCACCTCGTACAGCAAGGCGCCGGACCTGCGCATACAGTCAAGCTGCTGTGCATTCTTGAGATAAATCATTGGATCGCCTCAAGTGTTTTGAAGATCTCCTCGCTGATCTCCTCCAGCGTCAGCCCGCCGCCGATGTTCTTCAGCAGCCCGGCTTCCTCATAGTAGCCAATCAGCGGGGCGGTCTTTTGGTGATAGACCTGCAAGCGGTTCAGCACCGTTTCGGCCTTATCGTCGTCGCGCTGTATCAGGGGAGTGCCGTCCACCTTGCAGGTGCTTTCGCCGTTCAGGCGGTCCACATGGTAGGGCGCGCCGCACAGCGGGCATACGCGGCGGCCGCTCAGCCGCTTCACCAGCACATCGTCGGGCACATCCAGGTTGATGGCCGCGTCAATGCGCGCAAAACTGCCCAGCGCCTTCGCCTGCTCCACCGTGCGCGGGAAGCCGTCCAGGATATACCCCTTCCGGCAATCGTCCTTTGCCAGCCGCTCCTTCACGATGTCAATCACAACCCCGTCGGGAACAAGCTGCCCCTTATCCATGTATGCTTTCGCTTTCATGCCCGTTTCCGTGCGCGCGGCAATGGCGGCCCTTAACATATCGCCTGTGGAAATCTGGGGAATGCCCAGCTTCTGGCACACGATTTGCGCCTGGGTACCTTTGCCTGCCCCGGGAGGGCCAAGGAAAATGATGTTCATATCGTCACTCCTCCTGTTCACGGATGAAGGCCGCTAATGCACGGCACTCTAACAGTATACCACAAAAGCGGTAAATGTGCCCGTGCCGCGCCTTAGCGGCGCATCATTCGTGCAGTGCAGCGCTGCGGTCAGGAAATGCTGTCGTAATTGCGGCTGACCAGCAGGTCGTCCAGCTGGCGCTTGGTTTCCAGCACTACGCTTACGGCAATCAGGATGCTGCTGGCCGCGAAGGGAATCTGCGTTTGCAGGCCCACGGTAAACAGCGTAGGCACCGTGGCCAGCACAGCCAGGAACAACGCGGCGAACAGGGTCAGCCGGTTGTTGATGCGGCGCAGATAGTCCGCGGTGGGCTTGCCGGGGCGCACGGAGGGAATCGCGCCGCCCTGCTGCTGGATATTTTTCGCCATTTCATCCGGCTGGAAGGAAATGGAGGTGTAGAAGTACGTGAACGCGATGATCAGCAGCGCCGTCACAATCAGGTACAGCGGGCTTGCGGCGTTCATGTAGCGGCTCCACCAAATGGCAGCGCTGCTGTTGGAACCGCCCACCAGCTGAATGATGGTGCCGGGGAACGCCATGAAGGAATACGCGAAGATCAGCGGAAGCACGCCTACGCTTACCACCTTCATGGGGATAACGCTGTTTTGGCCGCCGTACATCTTGCGCCCGCTTACGCGCTTGGCGAAATGCACATTAATGCGGCGCACGCCCATATCCACATAGGTAACAACCACGATCATGAACAGCGCAACCAGCATGACCGCCAAAAGCGTAAGCCACGGGGTAAGGCTGGTAGCGGTGAAGGCGTTGCGGAACAGGTTTACAAAACCGGTGAACAGGTTGGAAATGATACCCGCAAAAATCAGCAGGGAAATACCATTGCCCAGGCCCTTCTCGGTAATGCGCTCGCCAATCCACATGGCCAAGGCGGTGCCGCCGGCCATGCTTACGCCCACAAGCACGGTGTTAAACCAACCGCTCTTGATGTAGCCCAGGCCGGCCACCAGGCCAATCGCCTGAATTACGGCCAATAGCACGGTTACATAGCGGGTGATCTGCGCAATCTTCTTCTGTCCTTCGGGGCCGCTCTTTTGCATACGCTCCAGGGCGGGGATGGCGATGGTCAGAAGCTGCATGATAATGGAGGAGTTGATGTACGGGGTAATGCCCATGGCCATAATGGTCATGTTCTGGAAGTTGGAGCCGGTCATCATGTTTACCAGGTCCAACAGGGGCAGGCTGTTGGAGCCCATGGCGGCCTGCACGCGGGCGTAATCAACGCCCGGCGCAGGAATTACGCCAACCAGACGGAACAAAACCAGCATGAAGAAGGTATAAATGAGCTTCTTGCGAATGTCCTCTACCTTCCATGCGTTGCGAAGGGATTGCCAAACGCCTACTTTATTCGGGTTCTTGGCCATCTTACTTCACCTCGGCTTTCCCGCCGACCGCCTCAATCTTCTGCTTGGCAGAATCGGTGAACTTCGCAGCCTCAACGGTAAGCTTCTTGGTGAGCTCGCCATTGCCCAGAATTTTCACGCCGCCCAGCGTCTTTTTGATGATACCGGCCGCCTTAAGCAGCTCGGCGTTTACCACGGTATCCTCGGTAAACACTTCCAGCTGGCCAACATTCACTGTGGCATATTCCACACGGAAAATGTTGGTGAAGCCCTTCTTAGGAACGCGGCGGTACAGGGGCATCTGGCCGCCCTCAAAACCCGGGCGCTTGCCGCCGCCGGAGCGGGCCTTGGCGCCCTTGTGACCCTTGCCGGAGGTCTTACCCAGGCCGGAGCCGACGCCTCGGCCAAGACGCTTCGGCGCGGTGGTGGAACCCGCGGCGGGCCCTAACTCGTGCAGTTTCATTTGGGTTTCCCTCCTCAGTCCTTGATTTCTTGCACGTCGATCATGTGCTTCACGCGGAAGATCTGCCCGCGCACGCAGGCGTTGTCTTCCTTCACCACCGTCTGGCCGACCTTGCGCAGGCCCAGCGCAGCCACGGTGTCCTTATGCACCTGAAGGCTGGAGATCGGCGACTTTTTCAGCGTAATTTGCAATTTCATGGTCGTCTACCTCCTCAGCCCAGAATTTCTTCGACGGTCTTGCCGCGCAGCTTCGCGACTTCCTCGGCGCTGCGGAGCTGCTTAAGGCCCTCCAGCGTCGCCTTAACCATATTGATCTTGTTGTTGGTGCCGTAGCTCTTGGTGCGGATATCCTTCACACCAGCCAGCTCCAGAACCGCACGGGCGGCGCCGCCCGCGATAACGCCGGTACCTTCGGGCGCGGGCAGGAGCACAACCTTGCCGGTGCCAAAGTTACCAATCGCCTCGTGGGGGATGGAGGTGCCCAGCAGGGGCACGTTAATCAGGTGCTTTTTGGCGTCCTCGGTGCCCTTGCGGATCGCCTCGGAAATTTCAGCGGCCTTGCCCATGCCCGCGCCCACGCGGCCTTTTTCATCGCCGACCACAACCAGCGCAGCGAAGCGGAAGTTGCGGCCGCCTTTGACGACCTTGGTAACGCGGTTTACGGCAACGAGCTTCTCTTTGAATTCGCTGACCTGTTCCATGCGTTGCATGCGTTCGTCCTCCTTACTTAGAATTGAAGTCCGGCTTCGCGGGCGCCATTGGCCAGCTCAGCCACGCGGCCGGTGTACACATAGCCGCCGCGGTCGAACACGACCTTGGTGATGCCCGCTTCGGACGCACGCTCGGCGATCAGCTTGCCAACGATCTTGGCAGCGCCCTTTTTGTCGGTGTCTTTGATCTGCTCCATCACGCTCTTCTCCTGCGTGGAAGCAGCGGCAAGGGTTACGCCCTTGGTATCGTCGATAACCTGAGCATAGATGTTGTTCAGGCTGCGGTACACGCACAGACGCGGCATCTCCGGGGTGCCGCTGATTTTCCTACGAACACGGGCATGGCGGATCTTGCGGTCCGCATTGCGGTCGCTCGTCTTAAACATTTGCGTTCACTCCCCTTTCGATTACTTACCGGTCTTGCCTTCCTTGCGGCGGATAACCTCGTCCTCGTACTTAATGCCCTTGCCCAGGTAGGGCTCCGGCTTACGAATGGCGCGGATATCGGCGGCAAGGTTGCCAACCTGCTGCTTATCGATGCCCTTGACGACGATCTTGGTCTGCTCAGGGGTTTCGAAAGTGATATTTTCGGGCGCGTCCAGCACCACGGGATGGGAGAAGCCAATGTTGATGGTCAGCTTCTTGCCGCCGTCAGCCTGGGCGCGATAGCCGGTGCCAACCAGCACCAGGGTTTTCTGGAAGCCGTCGGTCACGCCAACGACCATGTTGTGTACAAGGCTGCGGTACAGGCCGTGCATGGCCTTGTGGGGCTTAGCGTCGCTGGGGCGTTCCAGGGTCAGCACATTGCCTTCCTGCTTGAGGGTGATATCGCGGTTCACCGCCTGGGTCAAGGTGCCCTTGGGGCCCTTCACCGTTACGGTGTTGTCCTCGTCCACCGTTACCGTCACGCCCGCGGGGACTGTGATCGGAAGTTTTCCGATTCGAGACATTGTCTTACACCTCCATTGCGTGTCGGTTTACCAGATGTAGGCGAGCACTTCGCCGCCGATCATTTGCTTGCGGGCTTCCTTATCCGTCATCAAACCCTTAGAGGTGGAGATGATGGCGATGCCCAGGCCGCCCAGAACCTTGGGCAGTTCCTCGGACTTGGCATACACGCGAAGGCCGGGCTTGGAAATGCGCTTCAAGCCGGCGATCACGGGCTGCTGCTTGCCGTTTACATACTTCAGCACGATCTTGATGCTGCCCTGGGGGCCGTCATCAATGAAATCGACCGACTTTACATAACCTTCCGCCAAGAGGATCTTGGCGATCGCCTTCTTGGTGTTGCTGGCGGGCAGAACGACGGCGTCGTGCTTGGCGATCTGCGCATTGCGGATGCGGGTCAGCATATCGGCGATGGGATCATTCACAACCATGATGGAACCTCCTTCCGTTCTTTCCCGCTTACCAACTGGCCTTGCGGACACCGGGGATTTGGCCCTTGTAGGCCAGCTCTCTGAAGCAGATACGGCAAACGCCATACTTGCGAAGCACCGAGTGCGGGCGGCCGCACAGGCGGCAGCGCGTGTAAGCACGGGTGGAGAACTTGGGCGCTCTGGCCTGCTTGATTTTCATACTGGTCTTAGCCATTTTTGTTTACTCCTCCCTATCCTCACTGCGCGAACGGCATGCCCAGCAGGCGAAGCAGCTCCTTGCACTCCTCGTCGGTCTGAGCGGTCGTTACGAAAATCATTTCCATACCGCGAATCTTTTCCACCTTGTCGTATTCGATTTCGGGGAACAAAAGCTGCTCGCGGATGCCCAGGGCGTAGTTGCCGCGGCCGTCAAAGGACTTGGCGCTTACGCCGCGGAAGTCGCGCACGCGGGGCAGGGCGATGTTCACCAGCTTATCCATGAACTCTTCCATGCGTGCGCCGCGCAGCGTCACCTTCGCGCCGATATTCATGCCCTCGCGGACCTTGAAGTTCGCGATGGACTTGCGCGCCTTGGTCACAACGGGCGCCTGGCCGGCGATGGTGGCCAGCTCCTTCACGGCCAGCTCCAAAGCCTTGGGGTTATCCTTGCAATCGCCCAGGCCCATGTTGATCACGATCTTGGACAGCTTGGGAATCTGCATGGGGTTTTTGTAGCCGAACTTCTGCTGGAGGGCAGGCACGGCTTCATTGAGGTACTTTTCCTTAATGCGAGTAGCCATTTACCTTACCTCCCTCAGTCAATATCCGCTTTGCAGCGCTTGCAAACGCGGATGGATTTACGCTTCTTGCTGCCGTCCTCGCGCTGCACCTCTTCAATGCGGTGCGCGACGCGGGTAGCCTTGCCGCACTTGGGGCAAACCAGCATTACGTTGGAGGCGTCGATGGCGCGCTCCTTTTGGATGATACCGCCCTGCTGGCCCTGGCGGCGGGGTTTGAGATGCTTGGTGACGAACGCTACGCCCTCCACCACGACCTTGCCGGCCTTGGGGTCCACGCTCAGGATCTTGCCCTGCTTGCCCTTGATAGCCTTATCGCCATCCTTGGGGCCGGAGATGACAACGACCTGATCGTTCGTTTTTACATGAACCTTCGTAATCATTTGTCAATCCTCCATTACAGCACTTCGGGAGCGAGGGAAACGATCTTCATGAAGTCCTTCTCGCGCAGCTCGCGGGCAACGGGCCCAAAGATACGGGTGCCGCGGGGCATCTTCTGATCGTTGATGATAACGGCGGCGTTGTCGTCAAAGCGAATGTAGCTGCCGTCCTTACGGCGCTTCTGCTTGCGCATGCGAACGATCACGGCCTTGACCACGTCGCCCTTCTTCACGGCGCCGCCGGGGGTGGCAGACTTTACGCTGGCCACGATCACATCGCCGATGGAGCCGTCACGGCGGAAGGAACCGCCGAGCACGCGGATGCACATGATTTCCTTGGCGCCGGAATTATCGGCTACCTTGAGTCGCGTTTGCGGCTGGATCATACGGTTTTTCCTCCTTGTTGAAATCGGGGGAAGCTACGCTTTCCCGCGAAAGATAAATTCGGAGCGCCCATCATCTTCCTGCGTAGTATACGCCTGTCGGATGATGAGGGCTGAATCTCAAATTACTTGGCCTTCTCAACGATTTCGACCAAGCGCCAGCGCTTATCGTGGCTCAGGGGACGGGTTTCCATCACGCGCACGCGATCGCCGATGCCGCACTCGTTCTTTTCGTCATGAGCTTTCAGCTTGCTGGTCTGGTTCATAATTTTGCCATACAGCGGATGACGCACGCGGGTTTTGATTTCGACAACGATGGTCTTGTCCATCTTGTCGCTTACCACAACGCCCTCGCGGGTCTTGCGAAGTCCTCTTTGTTCAGACATTGAAGCGGTTGCCTCCTTCTTATCTCACTAGGCCCTTACTGGGCGTCCTTCAGTTCCTGCTCGCGAAGGATGGTCATGCAGCGGGCGATATCGCGCTTGGTGCTGGCGATGACCGTGGTGTTTTGCAACTGACCGGTGGCAAGCTGGAAACGAAGGTTGAACAGCTCCGCCTTCAGTTCTCCGACCTTGGCTTCAAGCTCGGTCTTGTTCATGGCTTTCAGCTCCTTAGCCTTCATTGTGCTTCACCACCCGCTTCTTTGTTGTCCTCACGCACGAGGATCTTGGTTTTGAGGGGCAGCTTGTGGGAGGCCAAACGCAGGGCCTCGCGCGCCACTTCCTCGGGTACGCCCGCGATCTCAAACAATACGCGGCCGGGCTTCACAACCGCAACCCAATACTCGGGAGAACCCTTGCCGGAACCCATGCGGGTTTCAGCGGGCTTTTCGGTAACGGGCTTGTCGGGGAAGATCTTGATCCAAACCTGACCGCCACGCTTGGTGTAGCGGGTCAGCGCGATACGGGCCGCCTCAATCTGCTGGCTGGTTACCCAGCTGGGCTCGGTGGCAACCAGGCCGTAATCGCCATAGGCAAGGAAGTTGCCACGCATGGCCTTGCCCTTCATGCGGCCACGGAACACGCGGCGGCGCTTCACTCTCTTAGGCATCAACATAGCTTATTTGCCTCCTTCGGTTTTGGCGGCGGCAGGCGCCTTCTTGGGCTTGGGAAGGCGCTCTCCCTTGTAAACCCAAACTTTCACGCCCAGACGGCCGTAAGTGGTCTTGGCTTCGGCGAAACCATAGTCGATATCCGCGCGAAGGGTCTGAAGCGGGATGGAGCCCTCATGATAATGCTCGGTGCGGGCGATATCGGCGCCGTTGAGGCGGCCGCTCACGGTGGTCTTCATGCCCTTGGCGCCGGCGCGCATGGCGCGCTGCATGCTCTGCTTCATCGCGCGGCGGAAAGCGATGCGCTTTTCCAGCTGCTGGGCAATGTTCTCGGCCACCAGCTGCGCGTTGGTGTCGGGCACCTTGATCTCCATGATGTTGATATTGGCGGGGCGGCCCAGGAAGGCTTCGATTTCCTTTTTCAGGGCCTCGATGCCCGCGCCGCCGCGGCCGATGATCATGCCGGGCTTGGCGGTGAAGATGTTGATGGTCAAACGGTTGGCGCTGCGCTCGATATCGATATGGCTGATACCGGTGGCGTAGTACTTGGTCTTGAGCATTTCGCGAAGCTTGTAATCCTCAACGAGGTTGTTCGCGAAATCCTTCTTGCCGGCATACCAGCGGGTGCTCCAGTTGAAGATCACGCCAACGCGAGCACCGTGGGGATTTACTTTCTGTCCCATTGATAAACCTCCCTTGGATTACTTCTGGTCCAGCACCACGCTGATGTGGCTGGTGCGCTTGAGGATGGGCGACGCGCTGCCGCGGGAGCGCGCAACGTAGCGCTTGAGCGTGGGGCCGGGGTTGGCGTAAACTTCGGCAACGTAGAGGGACTTGCGATCCATCTCGTTGTTGTTCACCGCATTGGCGATGGCGCTGGAAAGCAGCTTGTGCACAACGGGCGCGGCGGCCTTGGGGGTGTATGCGAGAATCGCCAGCGCGTCGTCCACATTCTTGCCGCGGATCAGGTCGATAACGATCTTGACCTTGCGGGAAGAAATGCGCACGTACTTGGCGTGAGCGGCGGGACGAGTGTCGCGGGCCGCCATATGGGCTTGCGCCTTCTTCTGGGAATTGGTTGCCATAGAAACTCACTCCTTCCGCTTACTTCTTGCCGGTGGCTTTTTCACCGGCATGCCCGCGATAGGTGCGGGTGGGGGCGAACTCGCCCAGCTTGTGGCCAACCATGTCCTCGGTGATATAAACCGGCACATGCTTGCGGCCGTCATGCACGGCGATGGTGTGGCCAACGAAATCCGGGAAGATGGTGGACGCGCGCGACCAAGTCTTGGCAACCGCCTTCTTGCCGGTATTGTTCATTTCTACGATGCGCTTCATCAGCGCTTCGTTTACAAAAGGTCCCTTCTTAACGGAACGGCTCATTGAGAGGCTTCCTCCTTCCTTGGATCCATGGGCTTATTTGCCCGCGCGCTTCACAATCATCTTATTGGAATACTTCTTGTGCTTGCGGGTCTTCAGGCCCAGCGCAACCTTACCCCAGGGGGTAACAGGCGCAGGCATACCAACGGGGCTCTTGCCCTCGCCGCCGCCGTGCGGGTGGTCGCAGGGGTTCATTACAACGCCGCGAACGGTGGGGCGCACGCCCATGTGGCGGTGGCGGCCGGCCTTGCCGATGCGCACGTTCTCGTGATCGCTGTTGCCAACGGTGCCGATGGTAGCCATGGCGTTCATGGGCACCTTGCGCACCTCGCCGGAGGGCAGGCGCACCTGCGCGTACTGGCCTTCCTTGGCCATCAGCTGGGCGCTCATGCCGGCGGAGCGTACCATCTGGCCGCCGCGGCCGGGCTTGATTTCCACGTTGTGGATCAGCGTGCCGACGGGGATGGAGGAGATGGGCAACGCGTTGCCGGGCTTGATATCGGCAGTAGCGCTGGAGATGACGGTGTCGCCCACCTTCAGGCCCAGGGGCGCAAGGATGTAGCGCTTCTCGCCGTCTACATAGTGGAGCAGGGCGATGAACGCGCTGCGGTTGGGATCGTACTCGATGGTGGCAACCTTGGCGGGGATATCCAGCTTGTTGCGCTTGAAATCGATGATGCGGTATTTGACCTTGTTGCCGCCGCCCTGATGGCGAACGGTGATCTTGCCCTGCTTGTTGCGGCCGGCGTTCTTCTTCTTGTACTCAAGAAGGCTCTTTTCCGGCTTGTTGGTGGTGATCTCCTCGTACGTCAGCACCGACATAAGACGGCGGGCGGGCGAGGTCGGCTTATAAACTCGAATAGCCATTCTGTCTTGTCCTCCCTGCTTTAGTCAGCCATGCCTTCAAAGAACTCGATGGGCTTGGAGTCCTTGGTGAGGGTCACATAGGCCTTTTTGATTTCCGGGGTGCGGCCGGAAGTGCGGCCCTGCCGCTTGATCTTGCCGATGGTGCGAAGGGTGTTTACCTTCTCCACCTTGATATCCTTGAAGATCGCCTCAAGCGCGAGCTTGATTTCGGTCTTGTTGGCGCTCTTGTGCACTTCAAACACGTAGCGCTTGTCGGCAATGCCCTCGTAGGACGCTTCGGTCAAAACGGGGCGCAGGATCACGTCGTGCGGGTTTTTCATGCGTAAACCTCCTCTACGCCCTTCAAGGCATCCTGGGTGAGGATGATCTTGCCGGCTTTCAGGATATCATACACGTTAAGCGTGTTGACGTAAGAAGTTTCCAGCTTTTCAATGTTGCCAGAGGCGCGCAGCACGGTTTCGTCGCGGCCCGGCAGCACCAGCATGGTGGTGCCCTTAAGCTCGAAGTTGCTAAGCGCCTTGGCCATGAGCTTGGTCTTGGGCTCGGCCAGCTTGATTTCATCCACAACGATGATCTCGCCGGCGTTGAGCTTAGAGGTCATGGCGCTCTTAAACGCGAGGCGGCGCACCTTCTTGGGCACGTTGATCACGTAATCGCGGGGCTTGGGCGCGAACACGACGCCGCCGTGACGGAACTGCGGAGCGCGGTTGCCATGGTGGCGGGCGTTGCCGGTGCCCTTTTGACGGTAAATTTTGCGGCCGCCTCCGCGAACCTCGCCGCGGGTGAGGGCGCTCTGCGTGCCCTGGCGCTTGTTGGCCAGAATGGAGCGAACGACCAAATGCATAGCGGCGGTGTTGATGGGAGCGGCAAAGATCTCCTCGCTCAGCTCCACTTCGCCGATGGCCGCGCCTTCCATGTTATACAAAGAAGTCTTAGGCATGGTGTAGATTTCCTCCTTCTAAAGGGTCCTTACATTCTCATAAATGTGTGGCGCCGTTAAGCCTTGCAGGTGTTGCGCACCAGCAGCAGGCCGCCGTTGGGGCCGGGCACCGCGCCCTTGATGAGGAGCAGGTTGCGCTCGGCATCCACCCGGACGATCTCCAGGTTCTGGATGGTCACGCGCTCCACGCCGTAATGGCCGGGCATGTGCTTGTTCTTAAACACGCGGGAAGGATCGGAGTTGGCGCTCATGGAGCCCACGCCGCGATGGTACTTGGAGCCGTGGGCCATGGGGCCGGTGTGCTGGTTCCAGCGCTGGATGGCGCCGGTGAAGCCGTGGCCCTTGCTTACGCCGCTCACGTCGATCTTTTCGCCAGCCTCGAACTGGGCTACGGTCAGGTCGCTTCCAACCTCCAGCTCGGCCACGTTGTCCAGGCGGAACTCGCGCAGATAGCGGGTGGGGGCGACGCCGGCCTTCTTGAAATGACCCGTGAGGGGCTTGTTGACCAGCTTCTTGGCGCGGTTTTCCGCGTAGGTGTCAAAGCCAACCTGCACGGCGTCGTAACCGTCGGACTCGGTGGTCTTTTTCTGCACCACCTTGCAGGGGCCAGCCTCCACCACAGTCACGGGTACGAGGCGGCCATCATCGGTGAAAACCTGCGTCATGCCGATCTTCTTGCCTACGATCGCTTTTTTCATGATGTCGTACCTCCTGCATTAGTTATTGAGCTTGATTTCGATTTCGACACCGGCAGGAAGATCCAGCTTCATCATGGCGTCGACCGTACGCGGATTGGGATTGTGGATATCGATGAGGCGCTTATGGGTGCGCATCTCGAACTGCTCGCGGCTATCCTTATACTTGTGCGGCGCGCGCAGGATGGTCACGATTTCCTTCTCCGTCGGCAGTGGAATGGGGCCCGAAACCTTCGCGCCCGTCCGCTTAGCGGTTTCCACAATCCGCTCGGAGGACTGGTCGATCAGGTTGTGCTCGTAAGCCTTCAGCTTGATACGGATTTTTTGGTTGGCCATTTTCGTTCCTCCTTGATTTCGTCTCAAGTACACCGCCCCGGGTGTGTCCATCGGCTGCTTTTGAGCAGGCGAGGCAACCCTCGCCCTTCTCTGCGACTGTGGGCCAGCGCCGTGAGAAGCGCCTGCGCCCGGCCGCGGTTCGCAATCCCGCGCGATGCCTTAAGTCCGTCGCCCGATTTTCGGGCTGGTCCACGATAATTACCCGCCATGGCCATGGCGGCAACTTACCGCTTCATCCCTAAACAGACAGCTTAAGTAGTATACAACAATTCCCCCATGAATGCAATGGGTTTTCCAAAATTTTTTTGCGTTTTCTGCCCCCAAACCGCCGTTGCATCTCATTCCCAGCGCTTTAATATGAACACGCTTCCGTGCGTGTCCTATTCTTTCCGTCCCCGTTTCCTCCGCCGCAGCAAGGCATGGTTCCCTCCCGCCGCTTGCCGGTTCTTTTGCTTCATTAAAATATACCGCCCCATTTTGCCAACTTTCTTCTTGTCATTCCCAAGAAGCTATGGTACAATCCAATGCGAACACATTTTCGCATCATTTCCGGAGGTGTTTTCAGTATGGGAAAATCCAAGGTCTACTTTACCAACTTCCGCGCCAAGCCGGACAGGAACCTGCTGCAAAAGCTGCGCTTGTTGCTTGAAAAGGCGGGCATGACGCAAATGCCTCTGGAGGGCAAGTTTACCGCCGTCAAAATCCACTTCGGCGAGCCGGGCAACCTGGCGTTTCTGCGCCCCAATTATGCCAAGACGGTTGTGGACACGCTTAAGGACATGGGCGCGCGTCCCTTCCTCACCGACGCAAACACCCTATACACCGGCATGCGCCGCAACGCGCTGGACCATTTGGACGCGGCGTATGAAAACGGCTTCAGTCCGCTGCAAACCGGCTGCCACGTGCTCATCGCGGACGGCCTGCTGGGCACCGACGACGTGGCCGTGCCCATCGACGGCGAATACTGCAAGGAAGCGCTGATCGGCCGCGCGGTGATGGACGCGGACGCCATTATCAGCCTCACCCATTTCAAATGCCATGAGGGCGCCGGCATCGGCGGAGCCCTCAAAAACCTGGGCATGGGCTGCGGCTCCACGGCGGGCAAGCGCGCCATGCACTGCGACGGCAAGCCCGTTGTAGACCGCGACCGCTGCGTGGGCTGCGGCCTGTGCGCCCGCCAGTGCGCGCATGGGGCTATCAGCTTTTCCGGCGAAAAGGGCGCGCGGCGCGCCAGCATCGATCACGCCAGGTGCGTGGGCTGCGGCCGCTGCGTTGGCGCATGCCGGGACCGCGGGGCCATTCAGGGGCCGGACAGCTCCAACGACCTGCTCAACTGCAAAATTGCCGAATACGCTTGGGCCGTCGTGAAGGACCGCCCCAACTTCCACATCTCGCTGGTGATGGACGTTTCGCCCTATTGCGACTGCCATGCCGAGAACGATTCGCCCATTATTGCGGACGTGGGCATGTTTGCCAGCTTCGATCCTGTCGCGCTGGACGTGGCCTGCGCCGATGCGTGCAACCGCATGGAGCCCCTGCCCGGCACCTTCCTGGCCGCCAAGGCGCAGCACACCGGCGATATCTTTAACGATACGCATCCCTATACCAACTGGCGCGTAGGCGTGGAGCACGCCGCCAAGCTGGGCGTAGGCTCAATGGACTATGAGCTGATCGAGGTGTGACGGAGCGCGGGCGGTTCCGCCCTCTATAATCGCCGCCCAAAGACGCCGCTTCCGTTTCCCCCTATGGCCTTTCAGCAAGCTGATTGCCCGCGCGCCGCGCGGGCAATTTGCAGGGCTCGGGGCAACGCCCCTGCCGCCCCCTCTCCCACGCGCACCTGTATAGGAAAGGAGTTTCGCATTGCAGGATAAGCTCATCGTTCGCGGCGCGCGCGAACACAATTTGAAAAACGTTACCATCGAAATCCCGCGCAACAAGCTGGTCGTCTTTACGGGGCTGAGCGGCTCGGGCAAAACCAGCCTCGCCTTCGACACCATCTACGCGGAAGGCCAGCGCCGCTACGTGGAAAGCCTTTCCTCCTATGCGCGCATGTTTTTGGGCCAGATGGAAAAGCCGGATATCGATTCCATCGAGGGCCTGTCCCCCGCTATCTCCATCGACCAGAAAACCACGGCGCGCAACCCGCGTTCCACCGTGGGCACCGTTACGGAAATTTACGATTACCTGCGCCTGCTCTACGCGCGTGTGGGCGTGCCGCACTGCCCCAAGTGCGGCCGGGAGATCAAGCAGCAAACCATCGACCAGATGGCCGACCAGGTGATGGCCTACCCGGAGGGGCAGCGCCTTCAGCTGTTGGCCCCCGTGGTGCGCGCGCGCAAGGGCGAGCACGCCAAGCTTTTGGAGGACGCGCAGAAGCGCGGCTACGTGCGCGTGCGCATCGACGGCGAGCTTTACGAGCTGGACGACCTGCCCACACTGGATAAAAAGAAGAAGCACAATATCGAAATCGTCGTAGACCGCCTGGTTGTGCGGCCTACGGACGAGTTCCGCCAGCGCCTGGCGGATAGCATGGAAACCGCCGCCAGCGAAAGCGGCGGGCTTGTGCTGGTGGATCTGTTTGACAAGGGCACGCTGCTGTTTTCCCAAAACTACGCCTGCCCGGATTGCGGCGTATCCATCGAGGAGCTCTCGCCGCGCATGTTCTCCTTCAACAGCCCGTTTGGCGCTTGCCCCGCGTGCAGCGGCCTGGGCACGGTGATGCGCATCACGCAGGATACCATCATCCCCGATCCCAGCCTCAGCTTCAACCAGGGCGCGCTGCAGGCCATGGCATGGAACGTGGCGGACAAAAACAGCATGGCCAACACCTTCTTCACCGCGCTGTCCAAAAAGTACGGCTTCAGCATGGACACGCCGGTAAAGGACCTGCCCAAGAAAATCCTGGATATCCTGCTGTACGGCTCCGGCGATAAAATCACCGTCGAGTATGAAAGCGCGCACGGCAAGGGCCACTATGAAACGGTTTTTGAGGGCGTGATCACCTCGCTCAACCGCCGCTACCGTGAAACCACCAGCGAATCCGTGAAGGCCACGTATGAGGAATACATGGTCACGGATGATTGCCCGGCCTGCCACGGCCGCCGCCTCAAGCCCGAGGTGCTGGCCGTAACCGTTGGCGGCAAAAACATCAGCGAGGTGTGCGATTTGAGCGTATCCAAGGCCCGCGCCTTTTTCCGCGGCCTTGTGCTAAGCGAGAAGGATACCATGATCGCCTCCCAAATCCTTAAGGAGATCGATTCCCGCCTGGGCTTTTTGGACAGCGTGGGCTTGAGCTACCTGACCCTCTCCCGCGCGGCGGCCACCCTCTCCGGCGGCGAGGCCCAGCGCATCCGCCTGGCTACGCAAATCGGCTCCAGCCTCATGGGCGTGCTCTACATCCTGGACGAGCCCTCCATCGGCCTGCATCAGCGCGATAACGCCAAGCTGCTCGCCACCCTCAAGCGCCTGCGCGATCTGGGCAACACCCTGATCGTGGTGGAGCACGACGAGGACACCATGTATGCGGCGGACTACATCGTGGACGTGGGCCCCGGCGCGGGCATCCACGGCGGCCGCGTCATCGCCGAGGGCACCATTGATGAAATCCTCAAAAACCCCGATTCCATCACCGGTCAGTACCTCAACGGCGCCCGTTTCATCCCCGTACCCGCCAAGCGCCGCAAGCCCTCCGGCTGGCTCGTGGTCAAAGGCGCGCAGGAGAACAACCTCAAAAACATCGATGTGAAAATCCCGCTGGGCGTGTTCTGCTGCGTTACCGGCGTGAGCGGCTCGGGCAAGTCCAGCCTGGTTAACGAGATCGTCTATAAGCACCTGGCCAGGGTTCTCAACCGCGCCAAAACCCGCGCCGGCAAATTTGCCGCTATGGAGGGCGTGGAAAACCTGGACAAGATCATCGCCATTGATCAAAGCCCCATCGGCCGCACGCCGCGCTCCAACCCCGCTACCTACACCGGCATGTTTGACCTCATCCGCAAGGTGTTCGCCATGACGCCGGACGCCAAAGCGCGCGGCTACAAGGAGAACCGCTTCTCCTTCAACATAAAGGGCGGCCGCTGCGAGGCCTGCTCCGGCGACGGCCTGTTAAAAATCGAGATGCACTTCCTGCCGGACATTTACGTGCCCTGCGATGTGTGCAAGGGCGCGCGCTACAACCGCGAAACCCTGGACGTGCGCTATAAGGGCAAGAACATTCACGAAGTGCTGGAAATGACCGTAGAGGAGGCCCTGGCCTTCTTTGAAAACCACGAGCCCATTGTGCGTAAGCTGCAAACCCTGTACGACGTGGGCCTTAACTACATCAAGCTGGGCCAGCCCAGCACCCAGCTTTCCGGCGGCGAGGCCCAGCGCATCAAGCTGGCTACCGAGCTTAGCCGCCGCGCCACCGGCCGCACCCTCTACCTGCTGGACGAGCCCACCACCGGCCTGCACATGGCCGACGTGCAGCGCCTCATCGACGTGCTGGACCGCCTGGTTGAGGCGGGCAACAGCGTGCTGGTGATAGAGCATAACCTGGACGTGGTAAAATCCGCGGACTATCTGATCGACCTGGGCCCCGAGGGCGGTGACGGCGGCGGCTCCATCGTATGCCAAGGCACGCCGGAGCAGGTAGCCCAGGCGGAGGGCAGCTATACCGGCCAGTACGTAAAGCCCATACTGGAAAGGGCAAAGAAGCGGTGATGCGCCAAAAGCGCCGCAGGTCTTGCGGCGCTTTTGGTTTTTCTTCGTTTTGTAGATACCCAGGCTTTTGCAGGCCCAAAGCGGCCCTTTGCTTGCAAACGCTATTCCCTTTTGCGCTCCGCGTCCGCCGCCTCAAAAGGCTTTGCCAGGCCAAAGCCATCCCGCGTAATGGCCCCGCGCTCGTCCACATCCCAGTGGATCGGAAAGAAGCGGCTTCGCAGCTCCGGCGGGCATCGCTTGGAAAAGCCGACATAGGAGCCATGCGACGGGTGATTCTCCCCCGCGTGCAACTGGCAGTCCTGATAGAGCCTGGCAATCTCCCCTTGCAAAAAGCGCCGCCAAATATCGGGCGGCACCTCTGCCGCATCACCGCTGTAATAAACCGCTTCCCCTCCCGCCGCAATCAGCATGCCATACGCGGGAAGCATTTGCGTATGCCTAACGGGATAAAACGCCGCCTCCACCCAATCATCGCTGTACCGCATTGCGCTGCACAGCGTATACCTGCCCCGCGCAATACCGTTCAGCTCAAGCAGCTGGCCAATCGCCGTATCCGGATGCACCACGGTTACCGGCATGGGCTGTATATGGTGGCAATAGGAAATCAGCGTGCCCAGGCTGCCCACATGGTCGGCATGCAAATGCGTAATCAATACCACAATCCGCTTCGCGCCCTGCATCGCCTTGCGCTCAAGCAGCGCGCCAAAAACCGTGGAACCGCAGTCCAACAGATATAGCGTTCCGTCCTTCTGAAAGCAGGCGGACGTATTACCAAACGCGGGGTTAAAAGCCGCGCCAATCCCAAGGAATTGCAAATCCATCATCCCGCCACCCGCTCTCCCGCGCACGCCTGCGCGTATTCCACCATTTCTCCGCCCAGGGAGTGCATAAAACGCAGCATGTTCAGGCAAAGCCTTGGCGGAAGCGCTTGCGTGGCATGCTTGAGCTCAAAGGAAAAATTGTTCTCATACCCAATCTCGCCTAGCGCCCGCAAAATCTCCTCCCAGTTCAGTAGGCCGTAGTAGGGCATCAGGTGCTCGTCGCCCTTGGGCTGGCCGTGATTGTCATGAATGTGCGTCGCTTTCAGGCGCTTGCCCAGCTTGCGTATCGCCTCTGGCTGGTTCTGACGGGCAACAAACGCATGCCCCGTGTCCCAGCATACGCCCACCCGCGGGTCGTTGAAGGCGTCCACCAGATCTATCAATTCATCCACCTGGCTGCAATACCGCGCATGCCGCCCGGATTGAAACATATTTTCAAACGCGAAGCCAACGTTGTGCCGCAGCGCAAGCTCCACAAAAGGCGACCAATACTCGATATTATAGCGGCGCGCCTTTTCAAAATCATAGGTTTCATCCGCGTCAAAATCGGCCGGGTGCATTACAAGCCAGCGAACGCCCAGCATTTGCGCGGCGATGATGGAGCGGCGGAACCGTTCTTCATACCACGGCCGGTCAATCGTAAGGCTGGTCGATTCCCGCGTTCTGTAAAAGAACGAATGCGCCTGATAAAAGGTAACGTGCAGCTGCTGCGCCCGGCGCTGGACCTCCTCCACCCAGCTGCGCCATCCGTCCGTAGCCAGCGGATAGCCCTCTTTCCCCTGCGTGCCAAAGTTCATGTCCAGGTGGCGGAAGCCCGCCTCCCTGCACAGCTCCATCGCCTTAAACACCGATCCTTCCGGCGGTACGGAATCGGCGGCGCTCAGGATCGTCGTTGTTGTCGATAAACGCATATTGACTCCCTCTTACTTCATGGCGGCCTTTGAAAAGCCAGTCAGGATATAGCGTTGGAATACAAGGAACAATACCAGTATCGGCAGCGCGGCAATGCAGGACGCAGCCATAATCTGGTTCATGTTCAGCGCTTCCATGCTCAAAAACGAGTTGCGAATATCCGCTATGCCCAGGGCGATGGTACGGACCTTATCGGTCGTAGTGATCATCTTCGGCCAGAAATAGGCGTTCCACCCATTGATAAACGCCAAAATGGTCATGGTCACAACGGTCGGGCGGCACATGGGAACAAGAATGGAAAAGATCACGCGAAGCTTGCCCATGCCATCTACCTCCGCCGCCTCAAGATAGCTGTTATCCACAGCCATAAAGCTTTGGCGTAGCAGGAAGATCGAATACGCGGAGGCCGCCTCCGGCAATATCAGCCCCACGTAGGAATTGAGCAGCCCCTGCTTGCTAATCATGACATATATTGGAATAAACGTCACCTGGATGGGAATCATCATTGCGCCCAGGACGAGCACAAACAGGATGTTTTTGCCCCTGAACTCGCCCTTGGAAAAGCCGTATGCGGCCAATATTGACGTAACCACCTGTATGATGAGGATGCCCGCCGTGACGATCAGCGTATTGAGCAAATAGCGCGTCACCGGATAATGCGTCATGACCTGTGCATAGGCGTCCAGCGTAAAGGTATGCGGCCAAAAGGTAGGCCTTGTCAGCAAAACCTCCTCCGTCGTTTTAAACGAGGTGATCACCATCCAATACAGGGGGAATACCATAATCAGCATAACGAGCGTTGCAAAAAAGGTCTGCAATATCGCGCGCGCCCGGCGCGTGGTCAGGAATCGTTTTTTCACCGCGCACGCCTCCTTACGCATCGTAATTGACCTTATGGTTCGACCATTTCATGGTCACGGCCGTAAAAGCCAGCAGAATCACAAAGAACACGCAGCCCACCGCGGCCGCACGGTCCAGGCGATGGTCGGCAAAGGCCAGCCGGTAAATCTGGTAAACCAGCACCATCGTGGATTCATAAGGCCCGCCCAGCGTAAGGATGTCCACAGCCTGGAAAACCTTCATCGAGGAAACGACGGTTGTAACGACCAGGAACAGGGTCGTGGGCGCAAGCAGGGGCAGCTTGATATGAATGAGCTGCTGAAAGCCGTTCGCCCCGTCGATGGACGCGGCCTCCAAATACTGCACGCTAATGCCCTTGATGGCTGAAAGGTAAATCAGCATTGCATAGCCCATTGTGCGCCAGCCGCTGAAAAGGATCAGGGAAAGCAGCGCGGTATCCCGGCTGCCCAGCCAGTTAACGCCGCTAAGGCCCAGCAGCGAAAGGCCGTAGTTGAATACGCCGTATAGATCGTTGTACAGCCACATAAAAACCAATGCGGTGGATGAAACCAAAATATATTTGGGCATAACCACAGCCACACGCATCGCGCCAAACCAACCGGTCATCCGGTCAAACAGCAGCGCAAGCAGCAAGCCGCCCACCAGCGCCATCAGCACCTCGCCCAGCGTGTATAGCGCCGTAATCCGCAGGGAGGACAGAAAGGGTTTAAGTCCCCTTCCGGCAAACAGCCACTGATAATTTTTCAAACCCACGTAGGAGTACGTAGCCCGCGATAGGTTCCAGTCCGTCAGGCTGATGCGAAACAGCTCCATAATGGGGTAATAGGTAAACAGCACGAAAAAAATCAAAGCCGGCACGGTGCACGCAAAATCAAACAAGCCTTTCCTGCGTTTTCCGATGCCGCGCCTGTACGTCATGGCCATGCCGCATCCCCCTTTCATTACTGGGTTTGGCATCATTGGTAAAGCGGGGGCGGCAGCATAGCGCGCCCCCGCTTTGTTGCGTTTGCGAATTACTGCGCGTCCTCATACAGGCCGGTGATTTCATCCGCCATTTCATCCAGCTGCGCCTGGATATCCGCGTTCTCCAGGAAGATCAGCGCCAGGCCGTCCTCCATAACGTCGGTGATCGCATTGTAGCAGGGAACCTGAACCGCGCAGGTCATTTCCGTGATGTGGTTGTACATATTGGCCATTTCGGGGTTTTCGGCCAGCCAGGCCTGCCCCGCCTCGGACTGCATAGCGTCCGCATAGTTGGCCAGGAAGCCTGTGAAGGAGGCCATTTCACGGTCCACATCGCTGCTGGTAAGGTAGGCGAGCAGCCGGTACGCCGCGTCCTTTTTGCCTTCATCCAGCTTCGCGGGAATGCACAGGGCCATGCCGAAAACCTCCGTGGTGTTTAGCGTATCGCCGGCAGGCGGCATCGCCACGCCCAGCTCGTAGCCCTTGGCCTTCATGTTGTCCAGATGGTTCTGGTACTGGGAGGACGTATGCAGAATCGCAAACGCACCGCCGTCCCAGAACATAGAGCGCATGTTCGAGGAGCCGTTGGAGCCATATCCCCACATAATCAGGCCCTCGTCAATCCAGGCCTTTACCTGCTGGATGATCTCAACGGCCTTCTGGGAGTTGACCTGGGTGTTTCCTTCCTCGTCAATGATCACTACGCCAAAGTTCCAGAACAGCCAGGTGAAGTAATAGGAATCCCAGCCGGGCATCCACAGCGCATAGCGTTTGGTGGTACCGTCCTCGTTCTTAATCGTGGCCTTACGCAGGAAGGCGTCCATCTCCTCCCACTTTGCGGGGAACGCGATGCCCTCCTCCTGCGCCATCGTTTTATTGTAGAACACGCTGATGCCCGTAATCGTCCAGGTCAAGCCATATTGGCTTCCCTCGTAGGCATATACGTCGCGCATGTTCATGTTTGTCAAATCCGTGCCATACTTGGCGATATAGGCGTCCAGGTTTTCAATAACGCCGTCGCGCGCCAGGTTTTTAATCTCGGCGGAATGCACGGGGAACACAGCCGGCAGCTCGTCGCCGCCCGTAATATTGGCTGCCAAAACCTTTTGCAGGATTTCCGCTACGCGGCCCTGGTACTCTACGGATACCTGCTCGCCGCTATCCGCGACATATTGATCGACCAGCTTTTGAAAATCATCCCGATACATTTCCTCCAGCGTGTGCCAGAAGGTGAGCTCCTGGGTCCCCTCCGCCAGCGCGGATGCCATCAGCGACAGCGCCATAACCAGCGATAGCCCGAGTGCAAGCCATTTGCGATAGGTTTTCATGGTATGAGTCCTCCACTTTTTTATTTTCAGGCCGTTATTCCACGGCCCAAAGTACGGTTACAGCACCTCAACCCCACGCTGCTCCAAATAGCTGCGCGTTTCCTCGCTGAGGTCGTCGTCCGAAACCAGCGTATCAATCTGCTCCGGCATACAGATGGAAAAAGTCCTGATCTTTCCCACCTTGCTGGAATCCATCAGCACCACCTTCCTGGCGCAGCGGCGGATGACCGTCTGCTCCATCTCCCACCTATCGGCCTTGTTGCAGCCAAACCCATTTTCGGTGCTGAAACCGTTTACCGCGATGAACGCAATGTCAAAATAGATGTTTTCCATGTCGCGCGTCAGGCGCGAATCCCTCACGCTTAGGCTGGCCTTGTTCAACCTGCCTCCCAGCATATATATTTCCGCCTGCTTCAGCCGGCTCAGCTCGTTCGCGCATCCCAATCCCCCCGTAAAAACCGTGCAGGGAATATCGGGAAAGCGCCGCGCCAATTCAATCATCGTGGAGCCGGAATCCAGGAAGATGGCCGCGTTCTCCTCGATTAAGGCGCGCGCCTTGCTTGCAATTTGCTGCTTTTTTTCAATATTTTGCCCCAGGCGCTGCTCCAATGATATATCCGAGCCGTAAATTGTATCTAAAGAGCGCGCGCCCCCGTGGATGCGCACCAGCTTGCGCTCGTCATCCAGGCCCTTCAGGTCCTTGCGCAGCGTCATCTCGGAAACTTCAGGAAACATCTCCATCAGCGTGGAAAAATTGACCGTTCCCAATCTGTTTACTGTTTCAACAATCTTCGCCCTGCGCTGGTCTATCATATCGCACCTCGAAAAAAGTTTTGTTTCAACATTACTTTATAGTTTTATTTTAAAATTAAAAGTTTTGTTTGTCAACACAAAACGCCAATTTTATAAGAAAAAAATAAGAGCATACTTTTGAAAAGAAAGCATGCCTCCGTTCCGGGGAGCGCGGCTTCAGCTGAAACCCCACCGCATCGGCAATGCCCCTTGCCCCGCCGCGTATGCTGCATACAGCATCCATGCGCATATCCGCCATATATCCTCCCTCCCCTCCGTCCAGCGGATAGGCTGGACAGCTCCCGCCATGCGATTCTTTTTACGCTCTGGAAAGCGCACGCTCCCTCCCCTCTCCGCTTCCAACAAAAAACCGGGCCCCGCCGCGTTCCGAAAGGGAAGAACGCGGCGGGGCCCTTCTTCAGGAAGGCCCTGCATAAACCCCACAGGGAAGGGTTTATGCGCGTATGCAATGCGGCGCGTCCCGCGCCGGGCTATCAATCAGGCTTATTCCACATCCTGCAGGGCGTCGTAGCCCTCCTCGCCGGTGCGCACCTTGATTACCTGCTCCACATCGTACACAAAAATCTTTCCGTCGCCAATGTGGCCGGTATACAGCGCGTTCTTGGCGGCCTCGATCACCGTGCGCACGGGAATCTTGCACACCACAATCTCTACCTCAATCTTGGGCAGCAGGCTGGTTTCCATCTCAACGCCGCGGTAATACTCGGGACGGCCCTTCTGCATGCCGCAGCCCAGCACCTGGGTCACGGTCATGCCGGTTACACCAATCTCGTCCATGGCGGCCTTGAGGCGCTCAAACATGCTCTGCTTGGTGATGATGGATACCTTGCTCATCTTCACCTCATCCACGGAGCCGCTGGAGTAATCCGCCACGGAAACAGCCTCGTCCTTGGCCACGGGCTTGCTGGGCAGCTCCGCCGGCGCGCCCATGGGGGCCTCGCCGCCAAAGCCAGCCGTAAGCCCCGCGTAGGCGGATACCAGGCCGTGCTCCTCGCGATCCAGGCCGTTGATTTCCTCCTCCTTGCCTACGCGCAGGCCCACCATCGCCTTAATCAACAGGAACGTAAGCACGATGGTTACCGTCGTAAACGCGATAATGCACGCCATACCCAAAAGCTGCGTTCCCAGCAGCCCAAAGCCGCCGCCATAGAACAGGCCCTTCCCCATAATCTGGTTCGCGCCATAGGTTACGCCGTCGCCAAAGCCGCGCGCAAAGGCGGGAGCGGTGGGGGTTGCAAACAGGCCTACCGCTATTGTGCCCCAAATGCCGTTTAGGCAGTGCACGGCCACGGCGCCCACGGGGTCGTCAATGTGCAGCTTGTAGTCCAAAAGCCACACGCCAAACACCACCAGCACGCCCGCCACCGCGCCAATCACAATAGACCCCAGCGCGTCGGTTACGTCGCAGCCGGCGGTAATGGCCACCAGGCCCGCCAGCGAGGCGTTCAGGCACATGGAAACATCCGGCTTGCCATACTTCACCCAGGTTACGATCATGCACACCACCGTGGCAACCGAGGGGGCGATGGTGGTCGTCAGGAAGATGGAGCCCAGCTCGTCTACGCTGGTGGCCGCCGCGCCGTTAAACCCGTACCAGCCCAGCCACAGGATGAACACGCCCAGCGCGCCAATGGGCAGGTTGTGCCCCGGGAAGGCGTTTACCTTGACCACGCTGCCGTCCTTGCCGTAAACAAACTTGCCGATGCGGGGCCCAAGCATCTTCGCGCCTACCAAAGCGCAGATGCCGCCTACCATGTGGATGCAGGCAGAGCCCGCGAAGTCGTGAAAGCCCATCTGGGCCAGCCAGCCGCCGCCCCATATCCAGTGCGCCTCAATAGGATAGATAAGCGCCGAAATGATTGCGGAATAAATGCAGTAGGACAGGAACTTGGTGCGCTCCGCCATCGCGCCGGATACGATGGTCGCGGTCGTGGCGCAAAACACCAGGTTGAACACGAAATTGGACCAGTCAAAGCTTTCATACGCGGTGAAGATGTCAAACCCCGGCTTGCCGATCAGGCCGATCAAATCCTCCCCCAGCAGCAGGCTGAAGCCAATCAGGATGAACATCACCGTGCCGATGCAAAAGTCCATCAGGTTTTTCATCAGGATGTTGCCCGCGTTCTTGGCGCGGGTAAAGCCGGTTTCCACCATGGCAAAGCCCGCCTGCATCCAGAACACCAGCGCCGCGCCAATCAGGAACCATACCCCGTACACGTTTTCCATCACAAAATCCATGATTTCGCTCGTCATCATTCTTCCCCCTCCAAATATGAAAAGCGATGCAATGAAACAACTCAATGCTTCATTGCATCGCTTTTTCTTGCTATGTTACGGCCTAAGCCGCGCAGGGCTTATCACACGCTGGTGAGCAAGTCCTGATAGGTGGGCATGGGCCAGTAGCTCTTGCCCACAAGGCCCTCCAATGCGTCGCCGGCGGCGCGCAGGCTGTTCATGGCGTCAATCACCACATCCCGGATATACTCGCCGCGCTTGAGCATATCCTCCAGGCCCTGCATTTCCTTCACGGCCTTTTCCAGCGCCGCGGTGCGGGTGTAAAGGGCGTTGGTCTGCTCGTTCAGCTCGCGCAGGAGTGCCGTTTCGGCCTCGGGCGCCAGGTCGGGCACGGCCGCCTTCTTCAGGCTTATCTCGCGCGCCACTTCCTTGCTGTACGCGATGGCCGCAGGCAAAATCATGTGCCGGGCGATATCGATCATGCTAAGCGCCTCGATATCGATCACCTTCACATAGGTTTCCAGCTTGATCTCGTAGCGGCTTTCCACCTCTTGGGCGGTGAACACCTTCTGGCGCTCAAATAGCTCCACGTTCTTGGGCTTGAGGTAGTAGGGCAGCGCGTCCACCGTGGTGCGCAGGTTCAACAGCCCGCGGCGCTCCGCCTCCTCCACCCAGGACTGGTCGTAGCCGTTGCCGTTGAAGATGATGCGCATATGCGCGCTCAGCGTTTTGCGAATCAGCGCGTCCACGGCGGCGGTAAAGTCCTGCGCGCCCTCCAGCTCGTCGGCCATCTTCATCAGCGTGTCGGCGATGGCGGTGTTGAGGATTACGTTGGGGCCGGAAATGGACTGCGCGCTGCCCAGGCTGCGGAACTCGAACTTGTTGCCCGTAAACGCAAACGGCGAGGTGCGGTTGCGGTCGGTGGAGTCCTTGGGGAACTTGGGCAGGATATGCACGCCCAGCTTCATCTGGTCGCGCTCGTGCGCCTCGTACTTGCTGGCGTTGACGATGCTTTCTATCACGGCGTTGAGCTCGTCGCCCAGGAAGATGGAAATGATAGCCGGAGGCGCCTCGTTTGCGCCCAGGCGGTGGTCGTTGCCCGCGCTGGCAACCGCCACGCGCATCAAATCCTGATAATCATCCACCGCGGCGATCACGGCGGACAGGAACACCAGGAACTGCGCGTTCTCGCTGGGGGTATCGCCGGGATCCAGCAGGTTCACGCCCGTATCGGTGCTTAGCGCGTAGTTGTTGTGCTTGCCGCTGCCGTTTACGCCGCCGAAGGGCTTTTCATGCAAAAGGCATACCAGGCCGTGCTTGTCGGCCACCTTCTTCATAATATCCATGGTGAGCTGGTTATGGTCGGCGGCGATGTTTACGGTGGAGAATACGGGAGCCATCTCATGCTGCGCGGGGGCCACCTCGTTATGCTCGGTCTTGGCCAGCACGCCTAGCTTCCACAGCTCCACGTTCAGCTCCTTCATGAAGGCCTGCACGCGGGGCTTGATCACGCCAAAGTAGTGGTCCTCCAGCTCCTGGCCCTTGGGCGGCTTCGCGCCAAACAGCGTGCGGCCGGTCACCATCAAATCGGGGCGCTTGCGGTATACTTCCTTATCCACCAGGAAGTATTCCTGCTCGGGGCCCACGGTGGGGAACACCCGCACCGCGTCGCTGTTGCCAAACAGCCTAAGAATGCGTAGCGCCTGCTTGTTGAGCGCCTGCATGGAGCGCAAAAGCGGCGTTTTCTTATCCAGCGCCTGCCCGCCGTAGGAGCAAAACGCCGTGGGGATGCACAGCGTGCCATCCTTGATAAAGGCGTAGCTGGTGGGGTCCCATGCGGTGTAGCCGCGAGCCTCAAAGGTTGCGCGCAGGCCGCCCGAGGGGAACGAGCTCGCGTCCGGCTCGCCGCGCACAAGCTCCTTGCCGCTAAACTCCAAAAGCACCTTGCCGTCCTTCTTGGGGCTGATGAACGCGTCGTGCTTTTCAGCGGTTACGCCGGTCATCGGCTGGAACCAATGGGTGTAATGGGTCGCTCCCTTTTCCAGCGCCCAATCCTTCATGGCGTTAGCCACCACGCCCGCTACCGCGGGATCCAAAGAGCGCCCCTGCTCAATGGTGCGCTTCAGCGCGTTATAGGTTTCCTTCGGCAGCCGCTTTTGCATCAGGCTGTCGTCAAATACATATTCGCCAAACATTTCGCATGGATTTACCACAATGCCAGCCCCTTCCCTGTGAAGTGATACCAACTCTTCGCAATCATACAAAAACGGCGCCAATGGATAAGCGGATATCCACAGCGCCGTTGCTGTATGTTGGGATTATATGCTCCAAACGCCGGATTGTCAAGCGCCGATTTTGTATTTGGGTTGTTTTTTGCGCTGCCGTTCAGCCGTTGGGCCCGGCGGAAGGCTTAGCCGCCGGGCCGGGCGTAGGCTCCGCCGTTTGCGCGGCCGTCGGTTCCGCCGTCGGTTCCGCCGTTTGCGTGGTCGCCGGTTCCGCCGTTTGCGCGGCAGTCGGTTCCGCCGTTGGTTCTGCCGTTTGCGCGGCCGTCGGTTCTGCTGTTGGTTCCGCCGCGCTCCCCTCCTCAGGCGCGTTGGTGGCCTCGGGCGCGGGGCTCTCTAAGCCCTCCGGCGCGGGCGTTTGCGCGCTTGCGGGCAGGCTCAGGTATTCCGCCATAAGCGCCATGCCGCGCAGGGCCGCCCCGGGCAAAAGCGCCGCAACGTCCTCCTGCGTCATCTGGCTTACGGCTATGCGATCCTCCGGCAGGGTTTCCGGCTCCCACTTCTTGCGGGTACGGCCTTCCAGGGTCAGGGTCAGGGTTTGATCCCAGCCCTCCCCGCCCAGGGTGAGCTTCGCGCTCATATCCGTAGCGGCCGCCTTTAGCTCCTTGCTGGCAAACTGGGCGCTGAGCGCGGCCTCCGTCGCGGGAACGGCCGCCGTGTCCTCGTCCGCGCCTTCGGGCTTGAGGGTCAGCTCCGCGTCGTAGGCGTATACGTCGCGGCCCTCGGCGTCCTTGCTTTCGCTTTCCTGCTGCTTCAGGCTAAAGCTAAGCGCCAGCTTCTTTTGCGCGGGCTCCGCCTCGCCGTCCACCGCATAGGCGTCCGCGCCGCGTGGCTCGCTTTCAAAGCTGCCTTGAATCACGCGCACGTCGGTCATGCTGCTGTATTCCTGGTAGGTAAGCGTGATGGCGCGCGTATCGCTTTCCCAGCCCACGGCGTTTTCATCGGGCAGGTCGCCCTCGCCGCTTGTGCGGTCATAGCGCAGGGTTACGCTGCCGGCCTGCGCGTCGTACAGCGGCAGGGACAGGTGCAGCGCCAGCGTATCGCCCTTCAGGCTCACGGTGCGGGCAACGGTCAGGCTATCCGTAAGCGGCAGCGCGTCCACGGCGGCAAAGTAATAGCTTTGCAGCCCGGGGTTAAGGAGCCGCTCGGAAAGCTCGCCGCCCAGGGCCTGCTGCAACACGCCAAGCACCGTCTGGTCCGACAGCAAATCCAAAATAAGCTGCTTTGCCTGCGCCTTGATGGCGGCGGGGCCCACGGCGTAGCGCACCTCCATGGTGGTGGTGCCGTCCGCCAGCTTGCCAAGCGTGGTATCCTGGCGGTAGTTTTCAATCCATAAATCAACGCGGGTCAGGTATGTGGCCAGCGCCTCCTCCAGCCCCTCCACGTTTTTAAGCTTCCAAAGCAGCTCCATGCCCGCGGCCGCCAGCCCGGGCATGCCCGTTTGCTCCAGCAGCATTTCCTTCGCGCTGCCGGCTGGGCCAGCGCCGTCCGCATCCTGCCCGGCAGCGTCAAAGCTGTACCAGTCCGGGCTGATCACGTCCGCCTGGAGGGCCAGCGCCCCGTCCTTCACCTGCACATGCGCGGCGCTGGTGGCCGCCTCGCCGTCCATAAGGGTCAGGTCGGCGCGGTGCTCCGCCGTTTCATCCGCGGTGGGGCGCACATAGATATAGTCCACATCCAGCACGATGGGCTTCAGGGTGGCCGCCGCCTGTGCGCCCTCCTTGGCCGCCAGCTCAATGGACAGCGTGCCGCTGAAGCCGCTGCCAGCCCAAAGCTGCTTTAGCAGCTTTCCGGCCACGGTATAATCCTCCGGGTCGTTTTCCGCGGCGAAGGCGGGCATGGAAAAGCACGCCAGGCAAACCAGCGCCAGCATCAGGGAAAGGAACCGTTTCATGCGCAGACCTCCTTTATGTTACAGGCCTTCAACCAGCTTCAAAAACGCGTTGTAATCCTCCTGGGACATGTTGTCGCTGATAAGCCCCGCGTCCTCCTGGGGCAGCCCGGCAAGCGCCACCAGCAGCTTCGCGGCCAGGTTCTGCGCCATCTCGCTCATCAGGCTTTCCAGCTGCTGGGCGTCCGCCGCGTCCAAATCCACAACCTGCATGGTTTCAGGCGCGGTATATGCGGCATAGCCTATGGGCGGCTGGCCCACCAGGTAATCGTCCGCGCCGCCATCCGCGCCGCCATCCGCGCCGTCGTCCGCAGCGCCATCCTGTCTTTCGTTCTGGGTCAGGCTGCTTTCCGGCATGGGCGCGTATTCGGCCTGCCCGCCGTCGGTCACGGCAAACAGCATGCCGCTGTCCGCCGCGTCGGCAAGCGCCTGGGCGATGCCTTCGTCAAAGGTAAGGGTCAGGCTCAGCGTCACGTCCTTATCGGTAAGGTTTTCCAAATCCACCGTTCCGCTAAGCACGCCGCTGCCCTCCGAGGAGGTCAGCCTTATATCCGGCGTAACCACGGTGCTCTGGGTTGGCGCGGCCTCGCTGCCGGTTGCCTTGCAGGTGGTTTTCACGCTTCCCTTGAGCGTGCGCGCGTCCGCCGTGCCGCCTCCGGCAAGGTCGTGCTCCACAACGGTGGTGCGGGTGGTTCCCCCTGCCTTCACCGCCGTGGATGCGCTGCCCTTGAGCAGAAAATCGCCCTCCTGATCCCTGCGGGCATAGCTGGCGCTGATCACCCGGCTTTCCGCCGGGGATTTGCTCTTGGTCAGCTCAAATTTATAGGTATCCTTGCGCTGCTCCCCCGTGGCAAACGCCCACTGGTAGGAAAGCGCGCGGGTGCTTCCGTCGGCAAAGGTCACGTTGCCCTTCATATACACGGCCATGTCCGCGCCGTTTTGGGCATCCTGGTATAGCCCCACGATGAAGCCTTTGCCATAGGTCATGGCGTTAAGCTGCTCGCGGAAGGCTCCGTCCATGCCGCAGCCCAGCACCCGGGCGATCAGCGGCGCAAGCTCCGCGCTCTGCTCGGTGGTCAGCCGGGCGATGCGGCTCCACTTGGAATGGCCGATCTCCTTGATTTTGTAGTTGGCCTTCTTTTCCTCGGCATAGGGCGCAATCGCGTCGGTGAGCGCGGCGTAGCACGCCTCCGCCTCCCGGATGGCTCGCAGCGCGTCAAACGCGGGCTCCTGCGCCTCTGCGCCGCTTATCGCGTCCATGGCGGAAGCCGCGCTGGTAAGCGTGCGGTTGGGCAAAAGCGTGGTGCTCAGCTCCGTGCCGCCTGCCGTATTGCGCTGGGTAAGCTCCGCCACGCTGGCGTTATCCACGCACAGGGCGGCGGTTTCGCCCTCCTGCGTCATATGCACGGCCACGTTGATGTGTTTAAGCACGCCGTTAAGCAGCTCAACGGAGCCGTCGCCATAGGGCAAAAGCGTGCCCAGCTTGATTGAAAAGCCGTACCGTACATCCGAATTCACATCCAGACAGCCGTCAAGCGCCTCATCCAGCCCAAAGCCTGCCGCGCAGGCGCTGCCCGCAAGCAGGCTGGCTGCCAGCAGCAGCGCCGCAATGTGCCTTCCTATCCGTTTCATAGCTTCTCCTCTCCAGCCTTCAGCGTAAGCAAAAGCGCCTCCAGCTGCTTTAGCGTGGTCATGGCGTTTACCTCCCGGCGGATGGCGCTAGCGCCCCTAAGGCCGCTGATGTAGTGGCCCACGTGCTTGCGCATTTCCACAATGCCCAGGCGCTCGCCCTTAAAATCCACCATCCACCGCGCATGCGTAATCGCCGTATCGATGCGCTCGCCCAGCGTTTCCTCCGTAACGGGTTCGCCGCGCAGGGCCTGACGCGCCTTGGCAAACAGCCAGGGGTTTCCCATCGCGCCCCGGCCAATCATCAATCCGTCCGCGCCGGTTTCCTGAAGGATGCGCACCGCATCCGTGGGGGCAAACACGTCGCCGTTGGCAATAACGGGAATGCGCAGCGCCGCCTTGAGCCTGCCGATGGCGGCATAGTCCGCCGTGCCGGCGTACTGCTGCCTGCGCGTGCGGCCATGGAAGCAAATCCACTTCAGCCCCAACGCCTCTGCCGCGCGCCCCAGCTCGATGGCGTTCATACTGTCCTCATCGTAGCCCAGGCGGGTTTTTACGGTTACGGGCAGCGTGGTGTTGCGCTTGACCGCCTCCATCACGCGGTACGCCTTATCGGGGTTCAGCAGCAGCGCGCTCCCCTCGCCCGAGGACGTTACCTTGCGCGCCGGGCAGCCCATGTTGATATCGAGCGTTTTGAACCGCCCAAGCGCGGTTACGCGCGCCGCCGCCTCGCCCATCACCACGGGATCCTTCCCAAAAAGCTGGCAGGCGGTGTTGGGCTCCTGCGGATGCACCTCCAGCAGGCGGCGGTAGGTATCGTTGCCGGGCTTCGCGCACATAAGCCCTATGGCGCTCACCATTTCGGAGCAGGCATAGTCCGCGCCCATGCGGTAGCACAAAAGGCGTAGCGGCCAGTCCGTAATGCCCGCCATGGGAGCCAGGCATATAACGGGATTGCCTTCCATTTTCATCCCTTTAGCGCTCCCTTACGCAGGGGAAGGCCGCTATGCGCCCGTCCGTGCCCGCAAAGGGAATCAGCGTAAGCTCGTAAGCCGCGCCTGCGGGCACGCCCTGCGGCGGGGGCAGGATAAAGCCCGCCCGCTCCTGCCACGCGGGCGCTTCGCACGCGGCGATCAGCGCATAGGGCCCGCCGCCCTCCTCCGCAAGGGTCAGGGGCAAATCGGTACGCACGGCGTAGCGCCAGGCGGCGTTCGCATCCGGCAGGGGCAGGGCCATCAGCCGCGCGCCCACATAGATGCTGGCGCTGCCGCGATAGCCGCTTTCCAGCCGGGGGCTCAGCGTCAGCAAAACCGTGATCACGTCGCCGTTTTGGAAGGTGCGGTTCAGGCTGTACAGCTCGCCCTGCACGGCCGCCTGCGGCCTGGCGCCGTTCACGCTTACCTGCGCCGCGTCGGCGTAGCCGGGAATGCGCAGCTTGAGCGTTGCGCGCACGGGCTGCCTGCATTCCACCCGGATGGTAATCTCCCGCCGCTTCACGCCGGATACCGCCGCGCTGAAGCGCACCGGCGTCCCGCCAAGCCTGGTTAGGCAGCCGCCCGCCACGGGCAGCATGTAAACCAGGGTTTCATCGTCCCCGGCCAGCCATACGCTGCGGCGGATGGCGTACAGCGCGCGCAAAAGCGCCGATACCTCCTCCCGCTCCGCGGGCTGGGCCTGGCAGCTTTCGTCCGTCGCCAGGCGGTTGGTGGGGCTAAGCGGGCGGACGCCGCTTTGGGTAAGCATATCCGGCAGCACGTTTACAAGCAGCATCTCCAGCCGGTCGGCCATGGCGGCTTCGCCCGTGGCGCACAGCGCGTCCAGGTACGCCTCCGCCTGGGCGCACGCCGCCGGCAGCTCCACCGCGCGCGCGGGGTCGCGCCCCGCCAGGTACGGGTCCGCCGAAAACGCCCCGCTGGGCATGCCGTGATAGCGCGTTAGCGCGCCCAGGCCCGCCTTGCCCGCAGCCGCGTCGCGGCCCGATCCGCTGTATTGCGAAAGCAGGGCCGTCATCGCCAGCGCGTCCGCCGTCCACTTGCCGGTGGCAAAGCGCCGCATGCGCGCGTAGTAGGCTTCCTCCTCGGGCGTATGCGCGCCCGTTTCCTGCCGGTACTCCCGCTGGAAGGGGAACATATGCATCACGCCGCTCACATCCGGCAGGCGCGAGCGCAGCTCCTCTAGCAGCCGCAGCAAAAACGGCTGCCCCGTTCGCCTGTATAAATCCAGCGCAAGCCTAAGCGCGTCCGCGCCAGTTACAAACAGGGCTTCCTCGCCCAGGCTTGGCACAGCCCCGGCAAAGGCGCGCATGGCGGAAAGCACGCGCAGCATACCCTGCTTATCGCGCCCTGCGGCGCAAAGCATGGCCGCCGCGCGCAGGGTTTGCATAAAGCGCTCCGGCTCGGCGGGCAGTAGCGCGGCCGCCGCCTCCACATCCGGCATGGGCGGCATATCCGCATACCCGCCGAGCTTGCTGGCAATCACCGCATCCAACGCCGTCATGCGGCTCACATCCACGGCTTCAAGCGCAAGCTTGGTTAATTGCTGCTGCAATCCATCCGTATGCACGGCGGCGTCCGAAAGCGGTACGTAAACAGGATCCACCAAGGGTGCGCGGCGATAGGCGGTTGCGGTAGGCATGGTTCCCCCTCCAATATGGGCGGCATAGGCCGATAATCAGCTCATTCTACCCTATTATATAACAAAATTCCCGCAGGTCAAGCGTGCGGTTGCGCCCGCGCGCGCGCCCGTGTATAATAGAACCCAACAACCATGAAGGAGGCAAACCGCTATGCAGCCTTCCCCCAACGGCCGCCTTTGGGTGCGCCTGATGAAGCGCCACCGCGTGGAGCGCGACGCCACCGTTCCCTGTACCCGCGACGATCCCGATGCCGCCCTGCGCGAGCTGTTGCCCAAAATGGACTTGAGCCAGCCCGTATGGCTGCCCCGGCACCGCGCCGACTGGAACGCATACGCCCTCGCCCGCTTCACGCCCGACCATTTTATGGAGCCCGTATCCTTTGATTTTATGGAAATCAGCTACATCTTTCCCGAGGACGAAAAAAAGCGGGCCCGCAGAAGGAACCCGCTAGAGGACGTATGACAAAGCAGGCCCTTTCCCGCCGGT